>CAYIAU010000073.1:0-4141 GCA_964361465.1 Candidatus Woesearchaeota archaeon | reverse complement strand
GGATTTCTCCTTGTTTTTGTGTGAATAGGATTGTTTTGGGGGTTTTAAATGTTTTTATTGATGATTAATGGACCTGCCGTGAGTCGAACACGGGACTGCTCGGTGCAAGCGAGCTATTTTACCACTAGACTACAGGCCCTTTTTATTAGTGTGATGGGGGAGTTTATAAAGATTACTTTGTATTATTTCTAAAGATTGAAAGAGGATGTTGAAATGATTGAAGAGGCGTATGAAAAAGCGATTGAAGTTTTGGAAAAATGCGCGACGCCGCACGGATTTCACGCGGCTTATCCGGGCTATGACGCAGTTTGGGCGCGGGATTCAATAATAATTTCTTTGGGCGCGAGCTTGCTTGGAGATAAATTCAAAGAAACTTTTAGACAATCGCTGATTACTCTTGAGAGAAATCAATCAGCTAAAGGGCAAATACCGAACGCTGTTGATAAATTCAGCAAGAGAAAACATCATGTTGATTACAAGTCAATTGATTCTAGTCTATGGTTTGTAATTGGGCATCACTTGTATAAAAGAAGATATGGAGATGCCTCGCTGTTTAAGGCGCAGAAGAAATCAATAGATAAATGCTTGACTTGGCTTTCTTATCAGGATGGAGGAGAGGATGGCTTGCTTGAGCAACTTCCGACGACAGATTGGCAGGATGCTTTTCCTCATAGGTATGGGCACACGATAAACACGCAGGCACTTTATTATAAAGCTCTTTTGTTAAGCGGGAGGAAAGAAGAGGCTTCTGTTTTGAAAAGGAAAGTTAATGAGGACAAGGATGTTGGGCTTTGGGATAAAGATTTTTATCTGCCTTGGAGATGGAAGAACCACAATAAATATCAGGAGAAAGGAGAGTGGTTTGATTCTTTGGGAAATGTTCTTGCGATAATTTTTGGACTGGCTGATGAAACAAGAGCTGGGAGAATAATTTCTCACATTAAGAAAGAAGGGATTGCTAAGCCGTTTCCGATGAAAGCGATTTATCCGCCGATAAGAAAAGGGAGCAAGGAGTGGCAGGATTATTTTCTTGATTGTGAAGCAGGCAAGGAGTGGCATTATTCCAACGCCGGAATATGGACTTATATCGGAGGAGCTTATGTTTTGGCTTTGGTGAAGCGAGGGGCGTTTGCCGAGGCGAGGAAGCAGTTGGAGAAACTTGCTGAAGCGAACTTGCTGAAGCCGGAGTTTTCAGAATGGCTTCATGGTAAGAACGGGGAGGCGAGGGGTGGAGGAAATCAGGGATGGAACGCAGGCGCATATATTTTGGCTTATGAGTCGCTTAAGAGAAAGAAGTGTTTAATTTGATGGCTCTTTAATTTTCAATTCTATTTCTTCCTTTTCTTGGACTGCGTATTTTTCAATCAAGGAGAGCATTTTTTGAGCGATGACTTTGTAATGGAAGTTTTTCAGGGCGTGCTTTGCTGCGTTCTCGCCGAGAGTTTTTCTCAGTTTATCGTCTGTTAAAAGTTTGAGTGTGCAATCTGCGAGCTGTTCTATGTCTGCGCGGTATGCGAAAGTTTTTGGGAGCGGGAATTCTATCATCATTTTTTCGTCAAAGCCCATATGAGGATAAACCCATTCTTTTTCCAGTTTTATTTCGTGAGCGACGTCGACGAGGAAGCCTGTCTTGCCGTGGATTATTGTGTCTCGCGGGCCTCCGACGTTGATTGAGACTACTGGCTTGCCGCACGCCATCGCCTCAACCTGAATCATTCCAAATCCCTCTAATCTTGAAGGGGCTGCGTATATGTCGCACGCGTTGAGAAGCTCTGCCATAAACTCTGGAGAGTATTTTCCAGAGAGAGTGATGAACTTTTTTTTGTCCAAACCAAGATCTTTTATCAGCTTGCGCTCTTCTTTTCCATGAACTCTTGCTGAACGGCTTTCCCAAACTTTCATAACATATTTCCATTTTGAGAACTGCTTGTCTATTTTTGCGAGTGCTTGAATCATTTCCTGCGCACCTTTGCTTGTTACGTCTCCGCCGATTGTTAGAATCATTTTTTCATCTTCTTTTACGCCGAGCATCTCTCTTAATTTTTTTGTGCTCTCGCTGTTTTCTGGGAGGGGATGGAATGTCTCTGGTTCAAAGCCGATGCCTGCGACTTGGACGTGCTCTCCTTCTACGCCGTCTCGCGCGTAAGTTGATTTTACCCAGTTGCTTGTTGCCGCGATGAGAGGGAGCTTGTTTAAAACGTCGTGATAGTTTGCAACCCATCCGTCTGCATTGAACCAAGGCACAGGAGTTATTCCATTCTGCAGAGGGTCAAGGATTAATTCTGGCGTGTCGCCCCAGAAGCCGATTCCGACGACAAAATCTGGCTTGAAATATTCATAAGCCCAAAGTTTTTGCAAATTGTCTTCGCGATCACAAGACATCACTTCTACTCCAAGCTCTTTCAATCCTTTTGCTAGATAATGTCCCTGCAAACTCTGTCCGTCTGGTTCGACTGGGTATGGATAAAGAAGCAGTAATTTCATTTTAGGAAACAAAGGCTTCTCCCTTATTACAACTTAGGGTTTCAAATATGTTTTCTTTGAAGCCGTATAGTTTAGTTATGAGCTTTATTTTCTCGCTGTATTTTGAGTTGTTTAACTGGACGTATAAGTCAGCGCTTTTGTTTGGTATTGGAATTCTTAGCTCTGGATTATGCGGCGCAACTTTATCGCCTGGAATGTAAGAAAAGTAGTATGCTTTTTTGCAAGTCAAGTCGCCTTGAGATATCAACTTTTTGACTGCCTTGTGAATCTCTTTGTGGCGTAGATGTCCGTACTCGCCGTTTGCTCCGTGCGTGAAGATGAAGTCATAATTTGTTGATGGGAGAAGAGATTTTATTTTTCTTGAAACTGAATTTGAAGAGAGATGATTTAGTTTCTCGTCGTCTAAATCTCCTATGATACATTTTGCTCTGTAATGCTTGCACGCCTGCACAAACTTTGGCATTCTATCTGGATCGTCTTTTCTGCAGAGAGAGATGATTGTCCAGTTCCAATTCGGGTGATTTAAAATTGTTCCGCCCATCCAGATAAGTTCGTCGTCTGGATGTGCCACAATGCATAATGCGTTAACCTCTTTTTTCATTTTTAAGTGCAATCGCCTAGCTAACTTAACCATTGGGAGATATTTAAGTTTTTTGCTGTTTGATTAGTTTGCGCGCGGCTGAAGTGTCTAAGATGAACTCTGCGTTGTTGTGCTTCTTTAGAGAGCTTGCCGGAATTTTTTGCGAGATTTTTGATTTCAATGTTTTCACGACGATATCTGCTTTATCCTTTCCTGTTGCGATGAGCAGTATCTTTCTTGATTTTAATATCGTTCCAATTCCTATTGTGAGGGCGTGAGTTGGAAAGCTCCTTAGCTGATATGAGGAAGAGTTTGCTTTTTTTGTTGATTCAGAGAGCTTTACTTCTCTTGTCTTGCTTTTTAAAGAAGAATCGGGCTCGTTAAATCCGATGTGTCCGTTTCTCCCGATGCCGAGAATTTGCAAATCAATTCCTTTTTGGGATTTTATTTTTCTTTCATAATTGAGACATTCTTTCTCGACACTCTTTGGCGAACTGTTCAGAAAGTTTATATTTTCTCTCTTTAGATTTACTTTTCTGAAAAAATTCTTTTCCATAAAATTTCTTAGAGATTTATTTTTAGATGCATTCAAATATTCATCTAAATTGAATGTTCTGACTTTTGAGAAGTTTGTTTTATTTTTTTTGTTTAATTTTGAGAGGGACTTGTAGATTGGAATCATTGTTCTTCCTGTTGCCAAGCCCATGACTAGATTTGGTTTCTTTTTTATCTCTGATGTAATTATTGAAGAGACATAATCTGCAACTTCTTTTTTGTTTTTTAGAATTGTTAAAATCATAATAAGGATAAGGAGTTTGCATTTAAAATGTTAACTGAAGTATGCAAACATAGCTTGAATATTCTGTTTTAGGAGGTGATCCATCTGCAGGTTCCCCTACAGATACCTTGTGACGACTTAACCTACCTTGTCTTACAAAGGTTCGTCTCTGACGAGCCTCGCCAAAGCAAAACTCGGTTGGTTTGACGGGCATTTCCTTTTTCATTAACTTTCGTTAATTACTTGGTTCCCCACCGCACGAACGGATTTCCCGTATACGGCGAGCCCCCAATGCATTT
>CAYIAU010000072.1:0-4188 GCA_964361465.1 Candidatus Woesearchaeota archaeon | reverse complement strand
GACCACCGAGATCTACACTCTTTCCCTACACGACGCTCTTCCGATCTCTCTCGGACTATAAAGCCCTCGGAAGACATAACAGCGATTATCTGGGATTTTCCTGCGAAAAATCCCCAAATTCTGCTACGCAGAACTTCAGATAATCGCGATGTTATGTTCAATAAAAGAATCGGCTAAATATAGAAAGGGTCGGCTCGCGTGGCTGACGTCACGAATAGTCTCGCCTTTCAGCGAGAAACTTTATCTTGTAAAAATCTCGCAAAGTTTCTTTTCAACTTCTTTTTTCTTTTCTTGCTTGATTTTTCCAGCAGAGTAATCTACTTTTGATTTGTGAATTGTAAAAACAAAAGAGGGCATGATAAAACTATCTCTATGCAATCCACCAATCTGAAAATCCTCTTTTTTCAGATTAATCAAATCAGGATCAGGCCTAGGTTGTCCAGTAATTTGACAAAGAACAAAATTGTCTCCTTTCAGATTAGCTACTATAAGACTTGGTCTTTTTTTGGTTTTTGACAAATCAGTATAAGGAAACTCCAAGACAACAACGTTTCCTTTTACAAATCTTTCCATGCTTCATCCTCTTCTGGAGTGTCCCAATTTTTTGCCAGTGCTTCTTCTGACATTATATAGCACATCATTGCATCGCTTATTTTTTCTTTCTTCATCGGCCTTAATTCTACTCTGTCGTCGTAGGCAATAACATTAACTTTTGCACCTTCTTCAAATCCTGCTCTCGCTCTCACAGCTGAAGGAATGCTTATCTGCCCCTTGCTTGTTATTCTTACCGTTCTGATTTCCCTTATTTCTTCTTGCATTTTAACCTCTTACTTGTAAGAAATGTACGTATTTAAGAGTTTCGGCACATTTATCTCATCTATTGATAGTATGGTTATCCAAGGTTTTATCCAAAGATAAAACCACATTCTTTAGAGTGTGGATAAGCCTGGTTTTATCTTAGCTTCAAGAACACTCATAAATTCGTGTTCTTGACAGCCATCAAGAATGCAACTTTTTAGCATTCTTGAGGTCTCACAACACAGAGAACCGAAGGTTCTCTGGGCCATCAAGAACTGAAAGTTCTTGAGGAGTTCAAACAAACCCAAGAACTTTGTGATATTGCAAATAAAATTCTTCGGCTCGGTGAAATAAAGAGTTATGCTCGCTATTAAAATTGATAGAAAACCTAGGTTTATGCGAGATGAGTCTCACGGCGCAAGATATAAATATTTAGAATTTTTAAGTTTGTTATGAAGCTCAATTTAAAGTATTATCCACAACACAAGGATTATTCCTGCGGGCCGGTGTGTTTGAGGATGGTGTTTGAGCATTTGGGGAGGAGGTATTCTGAAGCGAAGCTGATCTCGCTTTGCCAAACAAGTGTGAAGAACGGGACGACGCACAATCATTTGCTGGATGAGATTAAGAGAGAGGGCTTTGAATATCTTGTGAAGAGCAGAGGCGCGATAAAGGATATTATTCATTTTGTAGAGTTGGGACATTTGATAATTGTTAATTATATTGAGCCGCTTTCAAAAGAGAGCCATTATGCAGTGGTCAGCGGATATGACAAGAAAGAGAAAGTGATAATCTTGGCTGATCCTTGCGACGGAAATGATTTTACTCTTGGATGGGGAGAGTTTAAGAAAATGTGGCATAATAAAAATAATTCTTCAAAGGGGTGGCTTTTGGTGGTGGGGAGAGAGTTTATTGTTGAATGATTAGATACTTTTTTAAACTTCTAAATCCGTGATGAAATATGGAAGCAGTAAAGGTAAATGCAGGAGATTTGAAGAAGTTAATCAAGGAAGTTGAGCAGATAAGGGAGATGCTTATAGCTGAGAGAGAACAAAGGAAGATGGAGGAAGCTGAGCTGACGGAGTGGGCGGAAAATGAGCTGAAAACTGCAAGAGAGACTCCAGAAGGGGAATACATATCTCATGAAGAGGTTAAGAAAAAAGTTCTTGCAAAATGACTTATTTAGTGAAGTGGCATCCGCAAGCGTTTAAATTTCTGGATAAACTTCCTAAACAAAACTCTGAGAGAATCTTGAAAAAGTTGGATGATGTTAAGGAAGACCCCTTTAGGTTCTTAGAACATTATGAAGGTGAATATTATAAATTGAGGATTGGGGACTATCGGCTTTTAATAGACATAGATTTTGATAGGATGATTTTGTGGATAAGAGTCTTGGACAAAAGAGGGAGAATCTATAAGAGGTAACTATTATATCTCAATAATTTTTCCTTCGCGGCCGACGTTAATTACTCTTGTTGAGCCGATTTTTTCTTCTATGCCTGAAGCTTCGTGAATGTGGCCGTGGAGTAAAATAGATGGCTTGAATTGCTGTAGTGCTTTTGTGATTGCCTTGCTGCCTGGAATGCCTGAGAATTCTGACTTGCTTTTTGAGGGATGCATGTGTGTTACCATAATTTTTTTTTCTATTCCTTTCAAATCAGAGTGAGCTTTTTTTAGAGTTTCAAACAGCTCTTTTTCTGATATTCTTCCTGGGCCAGGGCCTTCTGCTCCGCCTGCGCCGAAGAAGCCGACGTTTTCATAGACTGCGGAGTAGCCGTGGATGTTTTTTATTCCGTAAATGTTTGCAAGGAAATCTGCGGTGGCGAAGGAGTCCCAGTTTCCTGGAATTATGAGAACTCGTTTGTTCTTTTCCTTGAAGGGTTTTATTATATTTTTTGTTTCTTGGAAGCCGAGAATGTCGCCGCAGAGCACGACTAAATCAACATTTTCTTTTTCCGCTTTCAGGGCAAGAGCTTTCGCTATTTTTGATTCGCCGTGGATGTCTGACGCCGCCAAGATTTTCAGTTTCTTTTCCATGTTAATAGTTTGCTGGGAGAGTTTATCCAAATATAAAACCACATATTTTAATGTTTGGATATATATAAATAGTGGTTTTATCTTAGTCTCACAAAGTTCCACGCATTGAAGTGCGCGTTATTGTACAAGAACTTTGTGATAAAGATTAGGAGCTCTTTATGAGAAAGAAAAAGAGGAGAAATGTTTTTTTTGTCGTCGGAGTTGTGATGGTATTGGTTTTGGCGGGAGCGATGTTTTTTTATTTTTCCTTGAGCGGGAGCGATTATTCTGCTTCTTATTCTGATAAGATTGAAAGCCGTGAGATTGTGAATCCTGCGTCGGGTTTGAGTTTGGAGGAGGCGGTTGCGCAGTTTGATGAGAGTTTTGTTTATTATCTTGCGGTTAGCATTGGAGCGTATAATCTGCATAATCCCCCTTTGAGCTCTAACAAGCCGAAGATTGAGATTTTTGTTGATGAAGAGAGATATAATATTGTTGTGAGAAAGGGGGAGATTGAGGTGGGGCGGGGAGGGATTGAAGGAGAGGATATTGTTATAAGGACGAGCGTTGAGGAAGCGGTGAAGATGGTGCAAGATAGAGAGTATGTCAGGGAAAGTTTTTTGGCTGGTAGGAGTTCGATTGAACTTGTCGCGGAGAAGTCAACTTTATTTGCTAAGGGCTATCTGAGTCTTTATACTGAACTGACTGGTGAGAGCATTACGGGGAATGTTTTTAGGATTTACTTGGATTAACTGGTGTATTTCTCAAGTGGTATTTTGTCACTTGTATAGATGACAAAACCGGAGAAAAGTTTAAAAGCAGAATATGGGAGTAAAATATATAGTTTGTATAATATACTTTGAACAAGATGAAAGATAATCTCGACATATTTTTTCGGAGGAAGCCGGCGTTGATGCTGATAGCTCTGAAGAGGATTGCCCGCGCGCGTTATGGGAGCATTTTGGCGAAAGAGGTTGATTGTACTTATAGCCACGCTGTGAAGATTCTGCAGAGTTTGGAGAGGCTTGGCTTGGTTTTGTTTGAGAAAAAGGGAAGGATAAAGATGATTAAACTCACGAGGAAAGGACAGGAGATTGCGGATAATATTGATAATATTAAGAGACTGGTGGTTTAAATAGGACAGTCGATTTTGTAAAATTATCTGCAATTTAGGAAGCTGCAGGATTTTTTTGGGACATAAATTTGAGAAGCTCTGTCTTGTTTTAGCGGTTTTGTCGTATTGTAAATAGGACACAAATTTGAGAGGCCGCGTCTTATCCAAAGATAAAACCACATTCTTTAGAGTGTGGATAAAGCTGGGTTTTATCTTAGCTTCAAGAACACTCATAAATTCGTGTTCTTGACAGCCATCAA
>CAYIAU010000071.1:0-4311 GCA_964361465.1 Candidatus Woesearchaeota archaeon | reverse complement strand
TTATCCACACTCTAAAGAATGTGGTTTTATCTTTGGATAAAAATGCGGGGAGTAGGACTCGAACCTACGAAGGCACTAAGCCACAAGATTTCTCTTGTCATAGTAGCTGACTAAATAGCTCTTCATTGTCAGCTGCTATGTTCGAGAAAACAAAAGCGAATTAAATGTTTTGTTTTCTCGTTATAGCTACTCTTCCCGACGGAAAAGCGACATCTTAAGTCTTGCCCGTTTGACCGCTCCGGAATCCCCGCATAACTTTGATAATAGAAACGCGGTTTTAAAACTTATGTTTATATCGCAAAGCCATTGCGTTTTTACTCTGTATGTAAATATTTTTAAACTCGGAGTTATTAGCTTAAAGATGAATGGAAAAAGAGATGACTGGGCGAGAAGATTTGAAGCGTTCAAGACCGAGAAATCTCCAGAAAGCCCGCAGACAAAAACCAAGAATCAAGTCAGCAATGAAACAAGCATAAAAAGAGATGTCTCTATCAAAGCGCCCGCGAGCCCCCCAAAAACAAAAATACCATTCCCAATTTTGCTGGAGAAATTAGGAATCAGAAAAAACGAATTTGGAAAGTATAGAGCAAGAAAGAAGTTTGTGGTTATCGTATCAATACTACTCGCTGTTTTCATTATAACATTTGCGATGGGCGGTTTCAGGACTGGCTTTACCATCTCAGAGCCAGGCAATAGAGTCAGCGAACTTCAGGCGCTGCTCGGTAACAATAGTGTTTATATCGACGAGCTGGAAAAAAAACTCGGTACAAAAGAAGGAGAATTAAATCTTAAACAGGCAGAGTTAATTTCCAAACAGGAAGAAGTGTCAAGCAAAACAAAAGAGCTTGACAGCTTAAAATCCCAGCTTGACACGAAAGAAAGCAAAATTGACGAATTGGAGAATGAGCTGTCTGACTTGAACAGCAAGAACAATGAAACTTCAGACGAGATTGAAAAATTGAAAGAAGAAAATGAAAAGCTCGCGGACAAGCAGGACGACGTGGAAGATGTAATCAAGAGCACAGTTAGGAATTACTGCTGCAGCGTCAACGACATTCAAAAAGGAAGCATAGTAAAATGGGAAGTTAATAACGGCGGGATAGTATGCGAGGAAGGAAAATACAATATCAACTGCGGCACCTCAAGCGTGAATTTCTTTGACTAAATATCCGCGTCTATTCTCTCTATTATTTTCTCTGCCTTGTCTGAAATTTGCTGGACTATCTCGCTTTCCGACGCCTTCGGATTTTTCTCCTTGATGCGCAGCGCTTCAGCAGCACCAGCTATCGCAATCATCTTCAATTTCAAGAATTCACTGGTATCCATTTATTCCCCCTCGGTTATCTTGGGCTCAGATAAGTTTAGTTCTGTTTCATTGGTTTTGTTGAGCAGCTCAGAGGAATTATCACTCTCCTGCGCCTCGTTATACTTTACATCTATGACGACAGAGCCAGTTGAAATCTGCAGTCCGCTCTTCCTAAACTGAAAATAGAAAAAAGCCCCGACAATCAGCAGAATCGCAATTACTCCGAGAAAAAGATATCCCAACAGGGCTTTTTTGTTCATATTTAAAATTCGCTGAAGAAGTATATAAAACTTAGTATAGCAAAACCTCAACTCCATTATAGTTAAATGGATAAAGATTTACAAAGCAAATCTTTAAACTCGAAGCTTGTCCTCCACAAGCGAGAGTCAAAGATTTACAAAGCAAATCTTTAAACTCGAAGCTTGTCCTCCACAAGCGAGAGTCAAAGATTTACAAAGCAAATCTTTAAATAAAGGTTCGTTTTACCCAATAAAAAGAGGATGGAAGAATTAGAAAAACTAAAGAACGAGTTGAAGGTGAGAGGATTTTCCCCGCTCACAGTCAGAAATTACAGCTTTTTCGTCAGGAAATTTCTTGAACGAACAGGAAAGAAGCAGGAAGAGTTGAATGAAGACGACGTTAAAGCATACCTCGGAGAAATGTTTGACTCAAAATCAAAAAACACAATTATGCTCGCCGTAGCCTCCCTAAAATTCTTTTTCGTTGAAGTTCTCGGCAAGGAGTTTGGCAAAATAAAGATGCCTAAGAAAGAAAGGAGACTCCCGGAGGTCCTTACAAAAGAAGAGGTTAAGAACTTGATTGACACATCAGACAATTTAAAATCACGCTTAATAATTTCAATGCTTTATTCCTCTGGCTTGCGAGTCTCAGAGCTCGTCAACTTGAAAATAGAAGATCTAAATTTAAATGAAAACACCGGTTGGGTGAGAAAAGGAAAGGGAAGCAAGGACAGATTATTCTCTCTCTCTGGCGCGCTGATTTCAGAGCTTAAAGATTTTCTTGAGAAAAAAGGGAAGGACAACAAGTTTGTTTTCTCAAAAGAAAAACCTCTCTCAACAAGAAATATTCAAAAGATAATAAAGGGAGTTAGGCAAAGAGCAGGAATTAAAAAGAAAGTTACGCCCCATACTTTAAGACACTCCTTCGCCACACATCTGCTTGAAAACGGCACAGACATCAGGACAATTCAGGCAATTCTCGGCCACGCCTCGCTGAACACAACGCAAGTCTACACTCACATCTCTTCAGAGCAGATAAAGAAAGTAAAGAATCCGTTTGATGAACTTGATTAATCATCTATAACTAGTCTGCCGGCTCGCCCTCGCCTTTGAATCGCCCGGCTTTCTCGCTTCTTTTCTTCTTGAGTCAGGAACAATGATGTGCCTGTCGTATTCAATAAATGCCTTTCGCAAAACATCCGACGCAGTCAAGTGCAAAAGCGCCTTCGCGATAGCAAGCCTTGCAGCTTGAATCTGCCCTTCCTTGCCCCCTCCTAAAGTCTTTATATGAAAGTCGTGCTTCAACTCATCACCTAAAACTTTCTTGTATATTCTTATCGGTTCTGCGAGCGCGAGTCTGTGAAATAAAATCAGTTCCTCATAAGGAAGATGGTTGTAAATTATCTTGCCATCGCCTTCACTTATCCTAAGCTTTGCTATAGCAGTTTTCCTCTTCCCAGATATTATTATTGATTTCGCCTTTGCCATTTACATCTCCGAAGACAACTCCGAAAGAGTTGTTATTTTAGTTTTTTTCTCCTTGCCGGCAAGAATTTTCTTAACAGATTCAAACTCCGCAGGCACATCATTATAGCAAGTCACTCTTTTCAAAGCAGAGAGTCCGCGCTGCTGCGTGTAAGACAACATTCCTCTTATTGTTCTTTTTATTATTCTTTCAGGAGACTTTGGAAATATCGGCCCTCTTAAAGAAGCGCCGCCTCTTGCTCTTTTCTCCTTATAATCTTCAATCACGCTTGCTTTCCTTCCAGTTATGACTGCGTTTTTGCAATTAACTATCACAACTTCCTTTCCAAGAAGCGATTGTTTTGCAGCGTAGCTTGCCAATCTCCCCAGAGTTGCATTCGTTGCGTCTATCACTATTCTCTCAGTCATCTTACTATCTTGACTCCCTCAGCCTTCGCATTTTTCTCAATCTCCTGAGCCAAATGAACAAACTCTGATTTTGACTTCTTAAGTTTCGACAGCGCGTTTGAAGATATTGCCAAAGCGCATATATTTACTCTTTTAGAAAGCTCTCCCTTGGACAAAACCTTGCCAGGAACAACAATAGTATCTCCCTCTTTTGTCTGCTTATCTATTTCATCAAGATTAACTGCAGAGAATAATTTTGTGGGCCCAGAAAGAATTTTTGCAACATCTTTCCAGCGAGCACTCTTCATCGCAAGAGAAAGAGTCCTGATTACCTCGGGGTTGGTCTTTCTCCTTGCCCTTGTCTTAATCTTTGTCCTGCTAATTTCTCTCATCACTCTCTCTGGAGAATCGGCTTTTTAAATCTTTACCAAAGAAAAACTTTTTATACTCTAATACACACTAATATGTATGCCAAAGAAAAACAAGAAAATAAGAGTCAATATAACCGTCGACAAGGAAATGCTCCAAAAGGCGAAGACAAAGCTAGATATGTTCGGAGGCAAGTTAAGCACCCTGTTCAATGCTTATCTATCTGATTTTGTCACGACAATGGACAAGAAGTTCAACGAAAACCAGAAATCCCTAAGCAAAAAAGTACAGGAACTCGAGGAAAGACTAAGAAAAGTTGAGAGAAAATTAATGAGAGTTGAGAGAAAACCAATTTTCAGAGGATTAATTAATAATGTAAAAAGAAAATTTGCAGGATTTAAGATTAGAAGAGATGAGAAGAGAAGATTAGAAGAGATAAGAAGAATAGAAAAAGCGAGATTAAAAAAAGAGAAAAAAGAAAGAAGAAGAGCAGTATTGGGAGGAATTGCCAGAAAGATTAGAAGA
>CAYIAU010000070.1:0-4382 GCA_964361465.1 Candidatus Woesearchaeota archaeon | reverse complement strand
AAAACCAAGCTTTATCCACACTCTAAAGAATGTGGTTTTATCTTTGGATAAAAATCGCTTCAGAAGAATTCCAAAAAGAAGACAAGACAATCAACGTCTCAACAATGGACATAATCCTCTGCAAATAATTATTTCATCCTAATCAGCTTATCAATCTTCCTCTCAACTCTCTCCATCCTCTCTCTTATCCTAACCAGCTCCCTTATTCTCCTCCAGTCATTAATCAAAGAAATAATATAAAAAATAATCAAAAGAACAGACAAAATCCCAATTCCCTTCATCAACAGCCCAAGCTCGCCTACTTCAACAATAATATTCCCCAAAATCGTATCGGCAGACGCATTAACTACTTCTTCAACCACCATAACTCACTTAATCACCACTTGTTTATTAATCTTGCCATCGCTTCTTCTCCTAAAAGATTTTCTTCTTATAATCACAAAGCCCTTGCGTTTTATCGCACCTTGAAACCTCAAGATTTTTCAAATCTTGATAGCCATCAAAAATCCATAAAAGATTTTTGAGGGGTGCGGTTTGTTTAGTCTCCTCAAGAACTTCCAGTTCTTGATGGCCCCGAGAACTTTGTTCTCGGAGTTGGGAGACCTCAAGAATGCTGAAGATTTGCATTCTTGATGGCTGTCAAGAACACGAATTTATGAGTGTTCTTGAAGCTAAGATAAAACCGCTATTTATATAAATCAACACATTAAAATATAGCAACTGACTTAAATAATTCCTTAGTTTGTCAGTTGCTACATCAAGATTTGCATTTACATAAACAAATTGATTGCAAATCTTGTGTGCTCAAGAATGCAAATCTTAAGCATTCTTGACATATTCGAGAGAACAAAAAGCAAAGGAAAAATATTTTGGTCTCTCGTTATATGCGGTTTTATCTTAGGATAATTATTTATTCCATTAAAATTCCGTAGCCGCAAAAACAGCGGACTATTCATCCAACAACAAACTTAAAAACCTTTTAATTTTCTTCTTTATGGCTCTGTAGCTCAGTTGATAAGAGCGCCGCTCTCATGAGGCGGAGGCCGGGAGTTTGAATCTCCCCAGAGCCATCACAAAGTCTTCGCGTATCTTCAAGGGAAGGGTTCATAGGGGAAACTTGTTAGCTTCCCTATATTTAGGAGACAGAGAATTGAAAACAGCAAAGCTGAAAACCATATACTAAGGTGGGTGGTTTTCAATTGCTCTGTATAAAAAACTCTGTTGAAAAGCCGGATTGAGGATATTTCCCGGCGCCACAGCGAACGAAGAGCGTCGTGGCGCAATAACAAATAAGTGCTTCAAAGCACCAATAGGAAATATCCGAAATATTTCAACAGAACCATAAATTAGGTAAATACTTAAACTAAAAATCTCTTAAACAACTATGAAAAGAGAGGCGAAGTCTGTTCCAAAAACAGCAAGAAACGTTATAATCTCCCTGGATATTTTAATAGCACTGCTGATAATCTTCACCGCCTCCAAGCTCTCTCAAACCGCATTCGGCAGAGCGTCATTAATTTTCGGCTTCGTAATGATATTCGTCATCACAACCCTTAGAGTCTTTCAAAAAGTCTAAGCTATCCAATATTCACGCTGGCTTCGCCAGAAAGAAAGAAGAACCACCCGACCACCGTCGTCCGAATAGGACAAGACGCCGACGCTGGAGTTCAGGACCAAGCCCCCGCCCGAAAACAATACGGAAAGACCCTCATCCCGCGCACTCCAAATTATCTTTCCAGATTTAACAAAAATTGGAAGGCCTTCTTTATCTACTTTATTAAAACTCTTTCCAAGATATTTCCCATCAAGTCTTTCATCTTCTACAACTCCAAAGTCGTCTCTTGGTATTATTCTATATCTTTCTTGAGAGTCAAAGCCCCTTACAAGAAACGGAAAGTTTACCTTGCCCTGCTTGTCTTCCACAATTGAAATTATCTGCTCAAGTAAAGGCTGGTTTTCTGGAAAATCTGAGTCTTTATGACTTCTTGCAACAAAAGCAGGAGTGTCTAAATAGTGCTTTCCTGCACTCATCTGCATTACTTCTGGCCTTGACAAATCATATAAATTTGCAACTCTAATTCCTTTTTCTCTTAACAAAGTGTCAATTCTCGCAGCTATGAAAGGATTAGAGCCCTTTAGAGTTTTTGTCTCTCCATCATACCAAACATTTCCCAAGTCTAAATCTTTTATATGCTCATAAATTGCTTCTGCGTCTTCTCCTTGAACAAAAGAAGTTCTAACTTGAGGAACACTCCAGTTAAACCTTCCTTCTATTATTGGTTCTGTCTTCGTTGCCATAGTTTTTCTGAGAAATTGGAGTATTTAAGTTTTTATATCCTACTAAACACCCGTCCTCAACCCATCCCCTTCCTTCCTCGGAATAATATGAAGATGCGCGTGCTTCACAACCTGTCCGGCGCACTCAAGATTATTCATCACAACATTAAAACCATCGCCATATCTCTCGTCCATCAGCTCAGAAGCAATCTTCTTCACAAACTCCAATAACTCAGCTCCATATTTATTCGGAATGTCAAACAGCGTCACCCAATGTTGCTTCGGCACAATTAGCGTATGCCCCTCTGCATTCGGATGCGCATCTCTAAACGCAATAAAACTATTGCTCTCCCCAACAATCTCCGCTGAAATCTCCTTCTTCGCAATCCCGCAGAACACACATTCATTTTCCATTTGCTTCTTAAAACCGGCGTCTATAAAAAGCTTGCCTCAATATCTGCCGATTCACCTGCTCCTTCCTGAAATTCCTCCCAAAAATCTTGCCGAAAAAATACCTCTTCTCCCTCGCCCCTGTCAAAGCCGCACTCAATCTCGAAATCTCCCGCGAGAATCTCCCCTTTCTGTTATAAATTGAAGTCGGAATTCTCATAAACAAAGCTCTCACATTCTTCTTGTCATCCGGAATCCTCGCCACAACAGGAATCTCAGTGCTCTCTTCAATCTCTCTCAAATTCACTTCGTAAAGCGGCTCCCTAATTTTATTGATTATCAAACCAGAAATCGGCTTGCCTCTCTGCTTCGCAAGCTTCGCCGCACTCAAACTACAGCTCAAAGTCGGATAATCCGGAGTCGTCACCACGAAAAGCGAATCCGAAGCAAGCATCGCACTCAAAACCTCGTCATTCAAACTCGGCGACGAATCTATAATGACAAAATCGTAATCCACGCTAATGCTCTTCAGCCTATCCCTCAACTTAAAATAATTCAATCTCTTATCGTAAAAATAACTTCCCGGAATAACATCAACGCCATATCTCTTATGAATCGCACTGATCGCGCGAGAACGATTAGACAACACGTCGTGAATCGTCTTCACAGGCTTGACAATGTCCATATGCAAGCCCAAGTTCGGCGCGCTATAATTCGCGTCAACTAAAAGAACTCTCCGCCCATAATGATTAACCAAATCGCTCGCGAGAGAAGCAGCAATCGTGGTTTTTCCCACACCTCCTTTTATGGCAATAATGCCAATTGTCGTTGCCATAAAACTTTGAAACAAACTTTGTTTTTAACTCTTTCTGCTCCTAATAAATCACCTCCATCAACGCAATTTTAATGAAATAAAATTAACGACAATCGCCACTCCCACCAAAATAACAAAATCAATAATCAAAGCAATCATTAAAAAATACGAACCTCTTTCTAAAACTCTACCTCAAAAAGAATACACATTGAATGGAAAACCATAAAGAGTGCAAGCATCAATAGCTTCGCCACTAAATGTTAAAAAAGTAGGAATAAAAAATAACACTTCCATAAGAATAATCCAAAATGCTAATGCAAATCTCATTATTTAACAACACAACTCTTCTTTTTAATAATTATGTTTATTGGAATACCATCAATATATTTCATTTCGAGTCCTCTCCCCTAATAAACAAAAGGTATCAATTTCCAAGTCTTCTCCTGATAACCCTCATACTCCTTAAAATTCTTTCTAAGAAATTCCTCCTCAACATTTATCCTGTAAGAAATCGCAGGAATAAAAGCTATCAAAACAACGACAAAAGAAATCCAGTTGGAAAAACAAAGAGCAGCGCCAAGCAGCTCCAACAAAAGCCCTGTATAAGAAGGATGCCTTACAAGTCTATACGGCCCGCGCTGAATAATCCTCTGCCCTTTCTGCTTTCCGACAACAGGAACAAAAAACTTGCCCAAAACAAAAATAGAATACTGCCTCAAGGCAAACCCTCCGCTCAAAAAAAGCAAACCCAAATAGCCAAAATTAACATTAATTCTCCCTATCTCTGTAAAACTCAATCCAACCATAACAACCAAAGGAAAAAACACTCCCAAAAGAATAGCTCCCAAACTCCCTCTATCTCCCTCTCCTTTCCTATCTCTCAGCAAAATCCTCAACTCAA
>CAYIAU010000069.1:0-4382 GCA_964361465.1 Candidatus Woesearchaeota archaeon | reverse complement strand
CTTGATGGCTGTCAAGAACACGAATTTATGAGTGTTCTTGAAGCTAAGATAAAACACCAAGATACTATATAAAACTAATCACTCCTTTTTCCTTTCCTAAAGTTTATACATTTCTGATGCTTGTCCTCTCCCTGCAAACAATTCTCTTCAGCTCTCGTTGTGTGTCTTACCTTCCAAACCCAACTATATCGTGCATTTCCCAAAACACGCAAAGATTAAAAACCTCCGCCTCCATATAAGATTATGAAAAAAGAGGACGAACCGGCAATCCTATTCGTGACAACCTTCCCGCCGCGCGAGTGCGGCATCGCAACTTTCACAAAAGACTTAACAGATGCTTTCGACAGGCGGCTCTCCCCCAAAATAAAATCAAGAATTCTCGCAATCAACAGCAACGGAATAAACATCTACAACTACCCAAAAAAAGTCCAGCTGCAAATCAGCGACAACGAAATAAACGACTACATAGAAACAGCAAAAAAAATCAACTCAATGAAAAACATAAAGCTAGTCTGCATCCAGCACGAATTCGGACTTTTCGGCGGCGACTACGGCGACAATCTCCTCGCCTTCCTCGAAATAATTGAAAAGCCGATTGTGATAACATTCCACTCTGTCCTGCCAAGCCCAAACGAAAAACTAAAAAAAGTCGTGAAAGCAATATCAGAAAAAGTAAATGAAATAATTGTGATGACGCCGGCAGCAGTCAAGATACTGCAGGAAGATTATCAAATTGAAACACCAATAAAGATTATCCCGCACGGAATCCCAACGACAACCTTAGAATCCCAAGAAAGAGAAAAAAAGCGACTAGCCCTGCAAAATAAAATAATTCTCTCTTCATTCGGAATGATAAGCTCAGGCAAGGGCTATGAATATGTCATAGAAGCCCTCCCGGAAGTCGTCAAAAAATTCCCAAACCTGCAATATTTAATAATCGGTGAAACACACCCCATTGTCAGAAAAAAAGAAGGTGAAAAATACCGGAACTTCCTTCAGGAAAAAGTCAAATCGCTCGGCTTGGAAAAAAACGTAAAGTTCTACAACAAATACGTCACACTCTCAGAAATAATAAAATATCTAAAAGCGTCAGACATTTACATCTCTTCCTCTCTAGATCCAAAGCAAATAACATCAGGCACGCTCGCCTACGCAATGGGCTGCGGACGAACAGTAATCTCAACCCCATTCCTCCACGCAAAGGACGCAGTGACAAGCGACAAAGGAATGCTCGTCGAATTCAACAATCCAGAATCATTTGAAAAAGCAATCGTCTCTCTCCTCGAAGACAAAAAAGCGAGAAAGCAAATGGAAAAAAACGCTTATTATCAGTCAAGATATATGACCTGGCCAAACGTTGCCTTCGCTTACACAAAAGTCTTCCAAAAATACATCAGCATTGAAGACCCCGCGCTCACAAAACTGCCATACATAAATATCTCGCACTTGCTTAGACTTACCGACAACTTCGGCATCATACAATTCGCGCGCCAGACAACTCCGGATGCAAACTCCGGCTACACGTTAGATGACAACGCCCGCGCCCTACTCGTCTGCACAATGTATCACAACAAATTCAGAGAGTTCAAACAGCTCAAGCTGATAAAAACTTACCTTGATTACATAAAATACGTACAGGAAGAAGATGGAAAGCTCTACAATCTGGTCAGCAAGAAAAAGAAAATAAACAAAAGCCAATGGAGCGCTGACGCGCACGGCAGAGCAATCTGGGCGCTCGGATATTTGATTTCCTCGCCAAGCATCCCAATCGACCTCAAGCGTCAAGCCGAAGAGATTCTCCTAAAAGCCCTCGCCTCCTCGTCGGAAATCCGCTCGCCAAGGTCCATCTCATTCATAATAAACGGACTCCACTTCTACAACACAGAAAAAAAGTCCGCCGCAATAAACAAGAACATAAAAAAGCTGGCTGATTTCTTAATCTCACTCTACAATTCAAGCAATAAAAACAACTGGCACTGGTTTGAAAATTACTTGACATACGCAAACTCAAAATTATCAGAATCCCTTTTATACGCCTACGACTCAACAAAAGAAAAAAAATATCTTGAACTCGGGCTCTCAACCCTCAACTTCCTGATTTCAAAAACATTCAGGAAAGATATGTTCCTCCCAATCGGACAGCGAGGATGGTTTTTCAAGGACAGCGAACGTGCGCTCTTTGACCAGCAGCCGATTGAAGCTGCCTACACAACCCAAACTCTAATTCTCGCATACAAGCTAACGCAGGAAAAAAAATACAAGCAAAAAGCAATAAACGCGTTCCAGTGGTTCACCGGAAAAAACTCCCTGAACCAAGTTATGTACAACGAAACAACAGGCGGCTGCCACGACGGCCTCGGCGAAAACACAATCAACCTCAACCAAGGCGCAGAATCAACTCTCTCCTACTTAATGGCGCGCCTCTCGCTTGACGAATTATAATCTTAATTCAAAAAATCACTAATAAAAGGAAGATCATAAGCTTCTTGTGACATTTTTGCGGCTTTGTGAGAATGAATGCCCTTACGAAATTGAAGAAAAGCTCTGTAAACAAAATATCCAAACACATCACTTAATTGACAGCCAGAACTTTGTGAAATAGACTTAATCATTTTGTATCCGTTAGCAATATAAAAAAAACGCCTATTAAAATGGTGAAGATTCTTATTAGAATAATTACTCGGAATAAATTCTGAAAGACTAATCATTTTATCTAAGTGTGCTCTCACTTCCTTCTTTCCAAGGCCATAACTACTTAGCCCAGAACCACGTGAATTATAACTAACAATTTTAGTATGAATAGGAGGATGCAAATAAAAACTTTCTAAAACTATTTTTCCAGAGGAAAGAGATCTAATCAGAGCAAATTCTAATCCTAAATCAGAATTTCTATCAACTATTTCCTCAAGTGAAGTATCAATCCTTCCCAAAGCAAAAAAGCAGCATAATTTCTCATATTCCAACACAGCCATCTTCCCTTCAGTTGAAAGTTTAACATCCTTAGAAATATCATCAAGTTTCTTTTTAGTCATAAAAATCCTTGCTAGAGCACTATATAAATTTTATCACAAAGTCCTTAAGATTTTCCTGAACTTTAATAAACAACATGCCTCCGCCCCGCCTCTTCCGAGCGCGCCCGCGCAATTCTAAATTTATCTAAATCATCCTTAACGCTCTCATCACAAAGTTCTTGAGTAATACCACACACTAAAGTGTGTGGTTTGTTTGAACTTTGTGAGACTAAGATAAAACCAAGCTTTATCCACACTCTAAAGAATGTGGTTTTATCTTTGGATAAAACCTTATGCAATAATCTTCATACTCTTCCCTGCTCATAAAACGCCGCGGCTCCCTTGGTTCAATCATTCCTCCATTTACTTCACTCTTCATATTCTCAAGTGCCTCCAAATATTCTCAAGCGGAATCTTCCTCACCGAAACAACACTATCTGCACCGCCCGCAAAAACCAATAAACTCCTCCCATCCTTAGAAAGCAAAGCGTCCGTCGGAAAAACAACATTGTTCAAATATCCTGTCTGCTCATATCTCTTATCCGGCTTTATCAATGGCTCATTTGCCGGCGAACGCGCAAGCACCTTCTCAGGATTATTCTTCGCAAGCAACAAAGCGCCCGCGCTGTAAGTTTTCTCCCCATCTCTCCCTCTCACTCCATGATAAATCATAAGCCACCCCTTCCTTGTCTTCACAGGCGGAGTCCCACCTCCCAACCTCTCCTCCTCCCAACTGCCCTCGCGCGGACGTATAAGATTTTTATCGCGCCCCCAAAATATCAAATCCTTTGAATAGGAAATCCAAATGCTCGGCTTGCTAAACTCAAACAAACTCTCCGGCCTGTTGAAAGCGACATAAAGCCCTCTAAATTTCTCCGAAAAAAGCACAACGTCCTTATTCTGCTCCCTGAATATCAAGCCGAGCCGCTTCCACTTCATCAAGTCATTTGAGACAGCGAGATAAGTTGAAACTCCCTCTCGCGCAGAAACTCCGACATAGGTCATATAATATTTACCCTCAATCTTAGTTATCCTCGGATCCTCAATTCCATAATCTCCCTCTCCAGGAATTCCTGTAAAAGCCGGCTTCTGCTCAATCTTCTCAACTTCAAATCCGTCAGCGCTCAAAATAACTCTCTTGAAATGCGAAATGTGCGGCAGTCTGCAAGTCCCGTCTTTAAGATACATCTCACCCCACCGCCCCCTCTTGATTATGTCACTCCTCTCAATCTTCTGATATTGCGCCTTGAACTCCTTCTTTGAAGACATCACCGGACATTTTATTTCGCCTCCCGCAAAATCCCCAACGCTCTCCGCAACCCTCACATAAAGGACAATCTTTCCGTCAGGCAATCGCTCAGCTCCAGGATT
>CAYIAU010000068.1:0-4449 GCA_964361465.1 Candidatus Woesearchaeota archaeon | reverse complement strand
TTAATTGGTCACCAACATAGGGGTTTTCTTTTAACTGCGGGAAGATTCTTTTTATTTGGGCTTGCTCATCTTTGAACAACTTTTTTACTTCTTTTTCAAATTTTTCAGTTGTATAAACTTCATATTGCATTTTAATAATTTTCAAGAGTTGATTGCGATTTCTCTGGAAATAGAGCTTTCCAAGTTGCCCATGATTTTCTGAAGATGCCCTTGTTGGCGAGGAGAGCGCCGTTTGTTTTGAGGAAGAGTTTCGTTGTTGGATCAGATGGATAACCAGAACCGATGTCGCCGTATTGTTTTTTTATTTTTTGGACTTCTTCTTCTCTTTCTACTTTAGCGAGGATTGATGCGGCTGCTACGGAGATATGATTGAAGTCCGCCTTGTGCTCGCAGAGAATTGTGAGGTTCTGCGGAGTCTTTAGATACTTCAGGAGCGTGTTTTTCCAGGCAGATGTATTTGTTGATGGGCAGTCTATTATTACCTTTACCCTTTGTTTTTTTGGCGCGAGGAAATTTATTATTTCTGCTGTTTTTATTGCCTCTAATGTATTAAGGTTTATTTTTGATTTTAGGGAGAGGTCTATTTCTTCAGGAGAAGCTTTGACTATCTTGAATGATTCTGCTAACTCTTTTAGTATTTTTGATAGGGCAATTCTTTTTTGATGTGGCAAGAGTTTTGAGTCTGTGACGCCGTGTTTTTTTAGTTGTGGCTCTTTGGCTTTTTCTATTAACACGCCAGCGAGGATCATTGGGCCGATTATTGGGCCTCTGCCTGCGTCGTCTATTCCAAGGATTAGCGCCATAATTGTTATAGAGATGTAAGATATAAAAACCTATTGTGATAGTATTGTTTAAAATGGAAATCACGCCTGAACTTGCTATTTAGCGACTTCGATAAAGAGCCAATAAGAAAATAGCAGCGGGTGGATTTGAACCACCGACCTCGAGGTTATGGGCCTCGCGAGCACTCCAGGCTGCTCTACGCTGCTGTAGTTATAGGGATGTAAGGGCTCTTTTAAAACTTGTTGTTGGCAAACAAATAAATTTAAAACCTTTTATTATCACTTATCTTTAGCCCGGATGGCACAGCGGTTACTGCGTCGGATTGCTAATTGCTTCGCTTGAAGGATGTGAAGATCCGATTTCCGAAAGGATTCCCAGGTTCAAATCCTGGTCCGGGCGTTTTTGTTTATGAGTGGGGGCGTAAGATTTTTATAGTGGGATGTGCCGTGATTTTCATGGAGCTGAAGGAACAGGACAGGATGATGATCGACGAGCGATTGAATCGGCTGGAGTGTGAACTGGTTCGGACCAAGCGCCGCAGTCGGATGCTCTTGACTGGGGCAATGCTTTGCCTTGGGATTAGTGGTCTTGCCTTGGGTTGGGCCGGATACAAGCTAGGAACGAAGACAACGCCGTCTAGGCTATATCAAGGAATACGTGCCCAGCGTTTCATCCTCAACGATAAGAAAGGAAAGCCACGTGCCGTGTTGGACATGGCTGAAGGCGCAGGTCCGGGGTTATATTTTTACGATGAACAGGGGCAGATCCGCGCTTCTATCTACATGACCAAAGATGGCAAGCCGTGGTTAGAGTTGTCGGATGAAGGTGGAAAACCGCGTGCTGCCCTAAACGTGACTGACAACAGGGGAGGGGCGTATCTGTACGACGAATACGGCACAATGCGGTGGCAGGCACCGTAACTCTGGACAAACTGGTTCTCGTGAATTCGCCGTATATTCGTTCCAGGCAGACGGATCAGTTCAACGCTCAAAACGTCCATTCGCTTCACTCTGTCAAAAGCTGGGGGCAAACAAAAATGGTCTGCGCTTCCGGGCGTAATTCTCATTTAGTAAAATTTATATACTCTTTTTAATTATATTCTTAGTTAAAGAGGTGCGTTGATGAAAAATTCATTTCTTATTTTTTTGTTTGCCATATTTGTTAGTGTTATTGTTTCTCCTTTTGCTCTTGCGCAGGAAGAGGTGACTGTTGTCGAGGCTGGAACAACGCCGGATAAATTTTTTTATGGTATGGAAATATTTTTTGAAGGCGTGAAACTTAATTTTGCAAGTGAGGAAGACAAGGCTCAATTGGAAGCGGAATATACTGCAGAGAGATTTTCTGAGATGTATGCTATGGCTCAAATAGGAGATTATGATGCAATGCAGGAGGCAGCTGAAGAGGCTGCTGATTTGCTTGAGAACTTTGGCGAGCATGCTGAGCAGTTTGGAGAGCAGGAAGTAACTTACGATGCAGTAATTAATACAGAAGACACTTCATTGCACAATCTTGTTTCATTGGAGAAAGAAGTTATTTATAATTCAGAATATGTGGATGCTATTCAAAGCTATTTGGGCGAGAAGATAGAAGAAGGAGCAATAACTCAAGAAACGGCGGCTTCTGCTATTAATGAGGTTAAGGAAGCAATTGCTGGAGCAGAGGTAATAATCAGCGAGGAGAAAGAAACAATAGAGGAGAAAGTAGCTGCTGATAGCGGTGTGACAAAAATAGAGGTGGAGCTTGCTGTTATTGATATTGAAGAAGAGCAAGGAGCTGTAGATTTGTTTAAGGAAAAAGTAAGTGAGGAAGAATTACTGGCTCTTGAAAGTGCTATAGTTGAGATTAGAAATGACGTTAGAGAAGCAGAGGCAGAAGGCGAGGATGTTAATTCTCAATTAGTTCTTTTGGAAAATGCAGAGATGAAACTGCAAGTTTGCGAGCGTGCTATTGAGAATGGAGATTATGGGGAAGCTTATGGGCAGTTTGTTGCTGCAGAGCATCTTGCCTTGAATGTAGACAAATCTTTAACAGAATCAGTTGATGTGGAGCAAAGTTTAATTGTAGATCCTGAAGAACTTAGAGAGGTTATGGAAGAAGAAAGCACAAGTTATGTTAATGATTATGAAAATTATAGAGATGAGTTAATTGAAAGATATCCTGAAATGAGAGAATATATTGAGAGCAGATATGAACAGGAAAAGAAGGTAATGGAGTTGTCTGAGAAACTTGCTCCTTTGTATTCTGAGAAGTATGAGGAATTAAAAAATGAGGGAAAGAGTGAGGAGGAAGTGGCAAGTATTCTATCTCAAGAATGGTCGCGGGAATATGAGCTCGTTTATGGGGAAGCATATATTCCTCCGGGAATGTTTGTTTATGAGGGAGAAGTTGATCCTGGCTTTTATTATCCTGATGAAGGAATAGACCCTGGCTCTGTTATTCTACCAATAGAAGTTGTGCCAATTGGAAAGGTTGAGTGGGATCCTGAAACTGGTGAGATAATAGGATGGGTGGAGGGGGTGAAGGGGGGCGGTGGATTTATTGAGGGACATGAATATGACGACGAAGGTTATAAGTTTAAGTTTGAGGGCGACAAATATAAATATACCACGCCGGCAGGAATTGAATATGAAGTGAAATATCCAGAAGGATATGATACTAGCAACAAATATTATAGAGGAGATGAAAGTTATCAATATGCTACAGAGGATGGTTCTGTATGGGAATATACTGCTACTGGTTACGAGGTTGCTGCTGTAGGGGGGGAAGTTGAGGACGTTGTTCCTTATACAGAAGAAGCTTATACTTTTGTTGGGGGAGGGGGAGTTGACAACGAGCCGACAGGATATGTTTATAATGGGCCTGATGGGAAAGCTACTGTTTGGGAATATAGCCCAGAATATAAAAACTACATTGATCCTACGAGCGGAAAGGTTTATGTTCCTCCTGTTTCTACTCACTTAACTGAAATTGGTTATGAGGGAGAGAGTAAATATTCTCATAACTATGGCGGGGAAACTTGGACTTATGATGCTGAGAAAAACGTCTGGACTTCTGATACTGGAAAAACGCACACTCCTGCTGTAGCTCCTGCTCCTGTTGGATATGAAGGTAACAAAGAGTATGTGACTGCAGATGGAGTGAAGTGGACTTATAGTGGAGAAGGGGTTTGGGAGTCTGATACTGGAGAGAAATATACTCCTTCGCCTAATAACTATAATTATTATAATTCAGAGACAGGCAATTATGTTGATCACTCTGGGAAAGTTTATGAGGGCACTGGAAGCGTAAAAGATCCTTACACAGGAAAGACTTGGAGTTATGACTCAACAACAGGAGTTTGGGAGTCTGATAGTGGCGAGAATTATAATCCATCAACAGGTGTATACGAGGGAGGAGATGGAGGAGCTGGCGTGCCACATTATGGAGAGTATTATGGCAGTGGCTCTGGAAGTGCTACAACTTATAGTTATGGAGGAGGGTATTACACGCAGAATCCTGATGGAAGCTATGGATATTACAATCCTGAAGGAGGTTATACTGCGGGAGGAGGGACTGCGGTAGATGCCTCTGGAAATACTTGGACGCAGAATACTGATGGGACATGGAGCAGTTCAAGTGGAGAGACTTATAGCGGTGGAGGATATAGTGGGAGTGATTCTTACAGCG
>CAYIAU010000067.1:0-4578 GCA_964361465.1 Candidatus Woesearchaeota archaeon | reverse complement strand
CTCTCGAGTTGAATGTATCAAAGAACTTGTTCTTTGAGTTCTCTTAGAGAATTTTTGACAATCCTGTAAAATTCTCTTTATCATATCTTAATTAGAAAGAAGAGTTATATAAATTTGCTGTTGCTTATTTCCCGCCGCCAATCTCTCTCAACTTCCTCATAGTTTCGTCAAATTCATTTTCCCTTCTGGAAGCAGGCTTTCTCGTCGGCAAAGCTCTCCTCTCCACAGGTCTTCTAATTGGCCCTCTAAACAAATTAGGCATAGGTCTCCTCATTCCTGAAAATGGTGCTCCCCCTTCTCTTACAATCGGCTGAGTCTTAACTCCTCCCCTCATCTTATGCCACCATATCCTCAGCTTGTTTCTGTAAATTATTCCCAACACAACAAGTCCAATCAACAGAAGAATTATCACAATCCAAATCCAAGTTGGCACTCCTTCTTCTTCACTCGTGCCTCCTCCTCCGCCTCCAACAACACAGCAAACATCTCCAGTATTAGGACAATCATCAGAATTCGTCTGCTCCCCGCTCAAACAGCTAGTTCTACAAGCTCCTCCAAAAACACTGCAAGTGTCTCCTCCGCTCGAAAGCGTTCTACACGTCCCCAAGCAACAGCTTCCATCAGCAGAACTAATTATGCTCCCCGAACATTGACTTCCTGCACTGCACAAAGCGCCATTCAAATTACTGCAAGTCTGCTCTTGCACTCTAACAGAACAGCAGTAGTCCCAGTTCAAGCACTTCAAGTCATAAGAAATTGTTCCGCCAGAATCCGAACACGCAGTCGCACCTTCACAATGCTTTCCATTATCCTCGCAGAATCTCGAGCCAGTTGTAGTCGCATTCACCGCAGAAGCAGAACAAGTGTTAGTATTCAAGTTGCACACCTCTCCAGCGTCACAATCATTATTACTAGTACACTCAACGCATAAATTAGTGCTCGTCTTGCACACTTCATTCAATGGGCAATTCAAATCAGTTTTACATTCAACGCAAAGCCCTGTGCTATTCTGGCATACAAATCCTCCAGTGCAATCATTATCACTTGAGCATTCTGGCTGACAGCTCTTAGTTGTAGGATTGCACACTTCATTTGAAGAGCACTGAGAATCATTCAAACATCCAACGCAAGTGTTCGGCGCTGGCGCGCAAATCCTCTTCGTAGAGTTCCCAACAGCACATTGTGAATTGCTTAAGCACTCAACGCAAACACTCTTGCTCACATCACACACTTTTCCATCAGAACATTCTGTCCCAGCACTACACTCAGCACAGACTCTCGTCGCATTCGGCTTGTTGAATGTGCTTCCGCAAGTATTCTTATCAACGCAAGTCTGACTTTGCGTTCCATTCACGCAAGCTCCAAAACCACTTCCACAATCCCAATCTTCAATACACGACGTTGAACAAGTTATGTTTTCAGCCGGTTTGTTAAGAGTAGTGTTGCATCCTCCAAAGTCAGTACAAGTCCTCGTCTTCTGCCCATTCACACAAGCAATCTCATACCAAACAGGGCAATCCCAATCTGTAAAGCATTGTCCAGGCGTACAGCTCTGTGTCAAAGGAGGCCTATCAGTAGTAGTGTTGCATCCTCCCAAGTCAGTGCAAGTTTTTGTTTGCACTCCATTCACGCAAGCTCCAAAGTCACTACAACTCCAATTTTCCTGGCAAGTAGGAGGCGTAGGAGGCGCAGGCCCCTCAAGCGGAATTCTCCTCGGCCAGGCAGAATATAAAACAAGCGAAGTATCCGCCAAATTACCTCCATTCCAGCACCCATCATTTCCCTGCACTATCAACAAGCGCGCTTTCGCAGAATTAGTTTCACTCGGCGCCCTGTCTGACAAAGCCATCAAAGCCAAGCTCGTATCATAAAACTCACTATAAGGACTCCCTGCCAAATCCCATCTATTTCCCCCTTTCTGACTGCGGATAATTTCTCCATAATGCTCATTCCCATCAATCATAGAATACAAGAACGCATCAGGGAAATATTTCTTATTATCTTCAGCAAGAGCAGTCAAGTAAGCTATCAATTTTGAAATATCTCTCCCTGGTTTCTGCAAAGCCATAGTTGCCCACAAGCTTCCCTCATAATCACACGCCCCGTTTGAACTCGTGCTAAAGCACTCTGCCTTCACTTCTTCAGAAGTAAATCCACCTCTAATAGCCCCATGCGTTTCAGAAGAAACAAATATCGTCCCACCTGTTTTCTTTTCATACAATAACGTCGTGATAAATCCCTCAGAACAGCTCACCTCAAATTCTTTGTCAAGGCAATTCTCCTGAATAGTCAGCCAATAATTTCCAGCTCTTCTCTTCAAGCAAGCCCCAGCGTCGCTATCTAAAGTCATATCTTCATTTACATTCACGCTATATTCATTATTATCATAATAAATCGTGCACTCGCTCGGCACATGATTCTGAATATCAATCTCCAAATACCAAGTCAAGTCAAGTTTGGCAGTTTTTCTTTTTGAAGAAAGCCAACTCTCAACAGCGTCCGTATCCAAGCCAGCCCTATCATAAGCAAGCAAAACCTGCGCAGTTTCTTTCAGATTGCATCCTCCTTTTGGCCAGCACGCCTCGTCACTTTTCTTCTCGCTCGTTATTACATTAGTTAATTTTCCTCTCTCGCTTCCGAGCGCAAGCATCGCAAACGTCGCCTCCCCTAAAGATAAACTCGCACTCTGATTAACTTTGTTCTGCAGGCACGCATATCCTGCGTCTATCTTCTCACTATCTGTTCCCTCAAGTGCAGACACAAAGCTAAAAACGCCCGCTATAAATAATAAAAAAAATATCAGCATCACTCCCTTTTTCATATTCATTCTATACATCCCATCTTTAAAAACATTATTAATTCTTCCTCGCCCTCATCTTCCTCGCAACTTCCACAATCGGATTCTTTGCTTTCTGTTTCCCCTCTCCAGCATCAATAAGCCCCAGATCCTTATAGAAGCTTTCGTTATCATAATTAGGAGGAAGTATCTGCCTTTTCTGCCTTAGATGCCATTCAATCTGGCTTCTGATATACCCCTCTTTCAACGGCTGCTTGTTCTTCTTATTCCACTCTCTGACTTTTTCATTTATATAATCAGCAGAAAAACCCAAGCTCCTAAAGAAAGTCAAGAGAATAAACAGCCCCCTCTGCTTCCCATCGTCACCCCCCATCAGCAATTTTTTTATCGGTGCAGGAAAATCACTCTCGCTCACTCCTGAAAAATCTACTTTCTCATAACTTTTATATTTCTTTTTATGCATATCTTCTTCAATATCACTATCTTTCTTGCTCCACTCCAACGCATCTGCAAGAAGCTGCGCCGCCTCCTCTTCTCTATTCTCCGGAAAATAATTTCTTATCTTGACTTTCAACGGATCAGCATCCCTCGGTGCGAAGCTCTCCAGCTCCTCCTTTCGCAAAACCACGCTCGCCAATCCTGTTTTCTCGTGAAGAGAATAAGGCATCCTAAACAAATGTCTCGGCGCAACCAAAACCAAATCAGAAGCCCCGAACTTCGCTCCAGCAACCTCTTCGCCAAAATCTCCAGAATAATCTCCAGAGCTTTTTCCAGCATCGCTGTAAACCACTTTGCCCTTCTTCCCCTCTTCAATTTTTTTTATTGAACTTACATTTTTGCAATACTCACAGTAAAAATACGGCTCTTCCTTCTCAACCTCAAGAACACCCGCACACCAATCATTCGTGCATTTCAGTCTTCTCTTCGTCGTCTGCACGTCCCTTCTTGTGATTGTGCTCTCACACTCCGGACATCTGTAAGTTACCAATCTTCCCTTCTTCGCCGCGCGCCCACACTCAGGACAAAGCGCCTCTGTAATTTCATCCTCTGATAATTTAGTTTTCTTTTTTATTTTCTCAACACCTCCAAGAACTTCCCTCGCCTTCTTGTTATACTCAGCACGAACTTCCTTCATCAGAAATCTACATATTGCCCTCGGCCAATCAGGAAAGCTTTCATTCATCTTTCTCCCGTTATACTCTTCAGGAAACGCCTTCCCAGAAACAATTATATGAAACCCCTTGTTACCTGAAAATTTCAGCCCATAATTTCCAACTCCATAACTCTCCAGCTCTTTCAATATCAGTAAAGTCAATGTCTTTGACAAGTCAAAATACGGCGAGTCAATATCAATCAACAAGTCCCACCCTTTTCTTATTGAGTTCAACTCCTCAGCAGACATTTCAGAGCTAATGCTGAAAGGATCTGTCCAGATTTCCTCTGACGAATGAAATGAAGTAGCTCCTTTATTCACCAGCCCCATTATGTCACTGTTATACTGCAAGCTGTCAGGCCTCTTCCCAAAACCTTCCAGATATCGGGGCACAACTTCCCTGCCAGAAGCAAACTTCAGAATCGCTTCCTGCACCTTTGGATTGCTGTAATAAACTTTCGTTATCGCCCTAATCCTCTTTTCTTTCTCGTCCATCAATTTCAGCAGTTCTCTTATTATATATTCTTTATTATAGCAACTGACTTAAGTATTTCCTCATCCGAAGTTTTACCTCTTAAAACGAGGATTAAAGATTTCCGTAGGAAATCTTTATAGTTTGTCAGTTGCT
>CAYIAU010000066.1:0-4653 GCA_964361465.1 Candidatus Woesearchaeota archaeon | reverse complement strand
AAGTACTTATGGGAGAAAGTATATTTAAGACTTTCTAAAGAGAACTTTGAATAATTCTTTTTGCGAAATTTGCAGTTGCTAAAACAACAAGATTTCGCTCTTTCAAAGCCTTCAACTCTTGAAACTTCGTAGAAGTGAAAGCTCGAGAACTTTGTTCTCGTTGTGTCAAAGTTGAATGGACTAAGGATTTTCAATCCTTAGGTTCTCTTAGAGAATTTAGGGCAATCTCGCAAAATTCTCTAAAACAACTTCGTCTGCTTCCCACCCCCAACACCCCTAACTCCACCACCCTCAAACTTAAAAACGCCAGCCGATGCCTCTCCCAAAAACTCATGCTCAATCACTCCATAAGTCCCATCATATCCTGGCTTTATCTTCAGCTCCCCAGTCCTATTCAAAAAAATCAGCTCAATCAAATTCCCATCAACTCCGTTCCCAACAAGCTCCTCCTTACCAACTTTAAGCAAAACATTAAACTCGCTCCCAAACTTCTCAATCAGCGAATTATAAACCTCCCAAGATTTCCGAGAGCTCATTCCTGTCTTGAAAACAAAAGCAATCAACTCGTGCAACGGCACAAGTTTATAAAATTCACGAGCTCCAGAAGGCTTAAACCCACTCGGCTTCCTAGCCAGTTCCTCAACTCTGTAATCAACTCCAATCGTCAATTCCCTCCCGCACTTCGGACAAACCCCATTCAACCGCCGCGTCTCCTCAGGCGAGCAAGAGAAATCACAATTCCTATGCCCATCCCAATGATACTTCCCATACGAAGGCGGCGTCTCAATCGTCCCCTTCAATCCTTCCCCAATCCTAATCGCCCTGATAATATTATCATAGCTCAACTCCTCAATCTCAAAAATCGTCGCCTCTCTCCCAATTCTCCAAGGCCAATGAGAATGCGCATCCGAGAAACTAACAACCCTCTTCTCTCCAGAAGCAAGCTCAGGAAACCTCCAAAGCATCCCAGGATCAGCGCTCATCCCGCTCTCCACCGCATAAATCTTTTCAGCCATATCACCAAAACACTCAGCCAAAGAGTCAAATCCGCTCTTACTCCCAAACAATCCAAACCAAGGCGTCATACAATGAGCGGGCACAATTTCAATCTTATCGTCAATATCCTTTAAATCTTTCGTCAAATCTCTGCACGAAATCCCAAATATCGGCCTGCCGTCATAGTCCAATCTCCCCTTGCTCCCCAAATAATTAGTCACCTTATCTGCTCCCTCCTTATTGGGCGCAAAAATCAAAAGATGAACAGCTCTCCTCCTCCCTCCCTGCGAAAACATCAAGCTAACCTCTGTCTGCCAAATAAATGGAAATCCCTGCTCTGTCCACAAAATCCCCTTGCCATCTTCCTTCAGTTTCGCATCAATCTCCTTCCTGTGTAAAGGATGCTGAAAATCACCTGTCCCAATCAAGCTCAAACCCTTCATCCTCCCATACTTCTCCAAATTCTCAATGCTCAAATCCTTAGATGTTGCTCGCGCATATTTGGAATGCACTTGTAAATCGGCAACGACTTCTATCTTTTTTGTCGTTGACGAGACAGAGAATTTTATTGAATTCTCTGGATCCACAATAACTTCCATCCCCAATAAAACTAAATACCTTTTATAAGAATTTAGATAAATGAGAAACACCCCTCCCTTAGATAGAAAAAACGAGAAGTATCAATACCCCTATTACAAAACTCCATTCTCTCCATACCTAGACATAGAATACTTAAAAGTCGTCTTAAATGGCTTGGAAAGAAACAACATCCCTTTCTCAGGAGAATATCAAAGCTCAGCTCCACACGAAATCAGAACACTTGACGAATTATCCCAATTAATAAACATCCTTTCCTCTCCAAAAAGATTCACCAATGTCTTGCTTAGATGCTACCAGGACGAAGAAAGAAAAGCAGTGTATATTGACTTCCTTTCAGGCTTAAACTCTACTCCTAATAGATTAATAAACAAAGCAAAAATAGGACATTCCCTCCCAGAAACAGACATCAAAGGAACAATTTGTTTTTATATGCCAGGATCATAAAGTTCTTGTGTAGTTATTTGACTTTATGAGACTAAGATATATTCCAACTCTCTGTTAATCTCAGAGTTGGAATGCTCAATAGAGCAAAGCTCTCTTGTTGAAACCACCATTTATATTCGCACATTAAAATATGTGGTTTTGTCTTTGGATAACAACAAAATTTAAAACCCCTCTCTCCCAAACTTCAACATGAAAAAACAAAGAACCCTTGTCTTGATAAAACCAGACGGAATAATCCGGCATTTCATAGGAAAAATAATCTCAAGATTTGAGGACGCTGGCTTGAAAATAATTGGAATGAAAATGCTCTGGATCTCAAAAGAGTTTGCAGAAAAGCATTATCAAAAAGACATAGAAGAAAAACACGGAAAAAGAGTCCGCGATGGACTAATAGACTACATAAAAGAAGGCCCAATAATAGCAATGGTTCTAGAAGGAGTCAATTCCATCAGCGTCACAAGAAAAATAGTCGGCTCAACCTATCCAGCAGAATCTGCTCCAGGAACAATCAGAGGCGACTTCGCCCACATCTCAAAAGAATACGCGAACACAAACGAAATAAATGTCAGAAATTTAATTCACGCTTCCTCCGACGAAAAAGACGCGCAAAGAGAAGTCTCGCTTTGGTTTTCCAGAGAAGAACTCCACAGCTACAAAACAGTTCATGACATAATCTGCCTTGAAGAATAAAATGTATTCCAAAAGAATAGAAACACTTAGAACACTATATCACAAAGTTCTTGAGTAATACCACACACTAAAGTGTGTGGTTTGTTTGAACTTTGTGAGACTAAGATAAAACCAAGCTTTATCCACACTCTAAAGAATGTGGTTTTATCTTTGGATGAACAGCTAAGATACTTAGCCGAGCTGGCGGGAACGCCCGAAGAAGAACCAAGGTATAGCAAACCACACACTATTCAGGGCTTACAGGAAGAACTGCAAAACATTTCAGCAGGAATACAATCCCTTCTCCATTCAAACAAATCGCAGCGAGAAGAATTAGAAAGAACAAAACAAAACCTGGCTCTGACAGAACACGCCTTAGAACAAGAAAGAATAAAAGCTAGGATAATAGAGCAAAAAATGAAAAGAGCAATTGAAATCACAAATCGCTACAAAAAAAGCCACAGACAATAATTATAAACCCCTTTTCTCTTCCTATCTCAAGCCCCCGTAGTTCAGCGGATAGAACGCAACCTTGCGGCGATACAAGAAGACAGAACCACTACGATAAGACACAGCCTCTCGCAATTTGTGTCCAGTCTACAATAAGACAGAGCAGCTCGAACAGCTGTCCTATTTTGTAAAATTGGCTGTCCTCTTAATCAATCGCAATTAGGTTGAAACCGGAGTTCAATTCTTCGTGGGGGCATTAATCCTTAGGATTAAGTTAGCTACATAAACCGAATAACTAAGAGCTATTTTAGTCCAGTTTTCTAACGGAGCATTGAGCTATTTGGGTTAATTTTTCTATAGGAGCGTTTATCTAAATTTCGGTTTATCGCTCTACGACCAAAAAGTTTTTAGTTATAGAATTGTTGGAATAGGCATGAAAAATAAAATCACAAAGTTCTTGATGGCCCACAGAACCGAAGGTTCTCTGTGTTGTGAGACCTCAAGAATGCTAAAAAGTTGCATTCTTGATGGCTGTCAAGAACACGAATTTATGAGTGTTCTTGAAGCTAAGATAAAACCAAACTTTATCCACACTCTAAAGAATGTGGTTTTATCTTTGGATGAGAAGAATTGTTCCAATGACTAAAATGTTAAACGGAAAAAAAGTTCATGTTTGTGATTACCATAGAACTTGCACAAACAAAGCGTATAAAGAAGTTTATCCAATGTTAATTGGAAAAAGTGGTTGGAGCTATTTGTGTAAAAAACATTTCAAGCAAGAGCAAAAAAGATTGAAAGGAAAACTCCCCTATTGTTCTGTTGAGTAGAAAAGCTTATAAGTAAGGAAATTCTTACTTTGCTATGGAAACAAGAATAATAAAGGTAACAGACAAAGGACAAATTTCTCTTCCAATTGGGATAAGAGACTCTCTAAAGATAAAGCGAGGAGACGAATTATTCATCACAAAAAATGAAGATGCTATAGTAATTAAGAAAGTTAAGAAAGAAGATTTTAGTTATTTATTGAAGCATTCTGAAAAAGTTGCAAAGAAGCTCTGGGATAATAAAGAGGATGAGGTTTGGGATAATGTATAAGCAAGGCGAAATTATCATTGTGCCGTTCCCCTTTTCTAATTTAAGTAGCGTTAAACAAAGACCTGTTCTTGTTTTATCAAAGAATACAGATAATGAAAAGATAGAAGATATAATAACTTGTGGTATAACCTCAAATATCAAGGATTCAAAATATTCTGTTTTAATAGGAGATAAAAATTTGATTGAAGGAGAAATCCCAAAACCCAGCAGAGTTAAGGTTGATAAATTATTTACAATAAGTCAAGACATAGTCAAGAAAAAAGTTGGAAGAATAGATAAAGAGACTTTTGAAAAAGTCAAAATAGAATTTGTTAAGCTAGTTTAATCATCACAAAGTTCTTGAGTTGTTTGAACTCCTCAAGAACTTTCAGTTCTTGATGGCCCAGAGAACCGAAGGTT
>CAYIAU010000065.1:688-4657 GCA_964361465.1 Candidatus Woesearchaeota archaeon | reverse complement strand
ATTAGGAAATACCTAAGTCAGTTGCTATAATTAAAAATTTCTAATTAATTTTTTATCTAAAAGGTACAAGATACAAAGAGTTTATAAAAATCTTTATCACTTCCATTTAATCAACGGAAGATTTAAATACCAACAATAATGAAAGGGAATATGGTTAATGGTATTGAGAGACCCTTAGATCTCCTTAATCAATCAAAAGGAAAGGAAGTTCTCATTCAGTTGAAAAGTGACAAGCAATTTGTTGGGACGTTGATGGCGTTTGATATTCACATAAACATTGTTCTTGACAATGCGAAGGAGATGCAGGAAGGAGAAGTGAAGAAAAATATCGGCTTGACTTTTTTGAGAGGCGACACGATTATTTTTATTTCGCCGGCGAGCACGAGTTTTGGGAATTAGATTGTGATTTTATCTAAATCTTTGGCAACTTTTGTGTTTTTGAAAATTGATTTTGCTTCGTTTAAGATTATTTCTGGAGAGTGTTCGTAGCGCTGCGAGATGTGCGTGAGAATCATCTTTTTTGAATTTGATTTTTTTGCTATTGTCGCTGCCTGCTGAGCTGTGAGATGGAGATATTCTGACGCTAAGGCGCTTTCGCTGTTAGAGAAGGAGGCTTCGCTGATTATTAAATCAGAGTGCTTTGCGAGATGGACAGCGGAGAGATTGAATTTTGTGTCTAGGATGAATGTTATTTTTTTTCCTTTTTCTATTTTGGATACTTGCTTTGGCGAGATTATTTTTCCTTTGAATGAGATTGATTTTCCCTGCTTGAGATCTTTTAGTATTGGGGATTGGGGGAGCTTGAATTTTTTTAATTTTGATTTTTCCAGACGGATTTTATCTTTTAACAGGAAGGAGTAGGCGAGCGTTGGAGTTTGATGAAGCATTTGCTTTGCTGAAAGAGAGAAGTCTTGTGTGTCAAGGAAGGGACTTGAAGTAGAGCTTATTTCGTGGACTTCGAGTTTGATTTTTATTCTTGCTATTTTGTCTATTATTTTTATCGCTTCTTTTGAGCCTAGCGGGCCGTAGAGATGGAGAGTGCGAGCGTAGTTTGACATTTTGAGAGTTTGGAATAGTCCCGGCAGGCCGAGGATATGGTCGCCGTGCCAGTGAGTTATCAGGATTTTTGTTAATTTTGTTGGAGAGATATTGGCGAACTTGAATTGTCTCTGCGTTCCTTCGCCGCAATCGACGAGGATGTTTTCGTTTTTATATGAAAGGAGAATGGCGCTATGGCTACGGGCCTTTGTAGGGATTGCGTTGCCTGTTCCTAAAAAGAGGATGTTTAGCTTTTCCATGTTGGGATTAGGGAAAGATTGTTTATAATAGTTTTGCAGGGGAATATTTAAGAGACGCTTTTTTATTCATTACAATAATACTTAAAAACTGGTTTTCTTAAGAGCTAAAATGGGCAATATTACTTATAAGGCGCAAGAGTATTCTGATTCTAAGCAACTTCCTTTTAGAATTGAAGTAGAGAAGTATACATTATTTTCTTTATTTCCAGATGTGACAGGAAGAAAAGTTATAGATGTTGGTTGCGGTGAAGGAATTTATTCTAGGGCATTAGTTGATTTGGGAGCAGTCCATGTGATTGGAGTTGATGGCGCAGCTGATTTTATAGAATTAGCAAGAAAGAAAAATGTGGGTTATGAAGGTAAAATTGAATACCATTACAAATTGATTCAGGATTTCCAAGGTCAAGGAGATAGAGATTTAGCTGTCGGTTCTTATGTGCTAAGCAATCCGATAAACTTAGAGGAGGCAGTGGCATATTGTAAGTCAATTAACGCGTGTTTAAGAGAAGGAGGAAGGTTTGTAGGTTTTAACAATAATCCTTTTGAAGTATTTGATGGTGTTAGATATGCTGAATATTCCTTCCAAAAAGAAATGCACGGAGATACAGAAGGCGGAGAAGTTATCTATCGTGTTTTAGGAATGAGCAATCCAATAATTAATTTTTACTTAAAGCCTCAGACTTATGAGAAGGCATTTAGAGAGGCAGGGTTTTCTGGATTTAGCTGGAGAAGAATCTCTCTTAATCCAACTAATGAACAGGGGGAAGCTTATTGGAGAAACCTTTTTGCAAATGAACCTCCGTTTATTGCTATGTTGGCTGAAAAATAGTTTTCTTTTTGAAATAAAATGTAATGTCCAAATATTTATAAGTAGGAAGGGGTTTTTAGTGTGATGAAGAAAAGGGTGATTGAAGTTTTTATTTTGCTGATTATGCTGGCTTTGGTCTTGCTGGCTTTAGAGGTTGTGAGATTTGGAGGGATAATAGGGTTTGTTGTTCTGACTGATGACACGCAAGGAGAGTTTGATTTGGGAAGTTATGTTAATACGAGTTATAACGGGAGTGCTGTTGTTTTGAGCGGAGGGGGTTTGAGCGGAAGTTATACGAGCAAGGTTTTTGACGCTGGAGGAGATGCGACTTGGAATAACTTGAGTTTTGTTGGAGGGAAGGGGAATTTTGAGAGCTTATTTGGTGTTGATGGGGCTGGAGGAGTTTATTTGTCTAGTGATAAAGGAGTAAGTTGGACGCAGCAGACGAGTAATTATGGAGGGGGAGCGAGCACGAGTCATATGTTTTCTGATTCAGGATATTTGTATATTATTTTTTCTGGAACGCAAAAAGAGATCTGGCGAAGCAGTAATCTTGGTTTGACTTGGAGTGTTGTGAATGACAGCTTTTCCAATAGTGCTTTGTTAGTCGGGGGAGCTGATAAAAGTGATAACTTGTATGTTGCGACAGGGCCTGGGGATGTATATAAGTCGAGTAATTACGGAGTGAGCTGGGGCTTACAGGGAGATTTTAATTCTGGGACGAGTAATGCGAAAGGAATTGCTATAAATTCTAGCGGCGCGATTTATGTTGTTGATGGGAACGCAGAAGTTTATGTTTCTTCTGATTCTGGAGTGAGCTGGACGCAGCAGACGAGTGACTATGGGGGAGGAGGGGCAGGAACTGATGATATGGCGGTTAATAGAAGTGGGGATTTGTTTATTCTTTTCAATCAAGATATTTATGGCTCTGTTAATGATGGAGTGACTTGGACTCTTATAAAAGAGGGCTTCACGCCTTATTCGCAAGATGGTGCGAAGATTACTTCTGATGGGAATAGTGTCTTGTATATAACTGATAATGCGGGGAGAATATTTAATTCAAGTGATTCTGGAGTTACTTGGATAGAGAGTGGGGACTTTAATGGAGGGGCTGGGAATAATCCGAAAGGGCTGACTTTTTTTGTTGAGAATGCTAACGTGAGTTTTCAGGCGAGGAATTGCAGCTCTTCAGATTGCAGCGACGGGAGTTTTAGGGGACCTGACGGGACATCTGGGAGTTATTATGGGGTTGTAAGCAACTTAAGTTTTTTGACAGGGAGATATTTCCAATACAAGTTTTTCTTTAGTGTTCCGAATGCCAGCGCTGTTTCTTATTTGGAGAGTGTTAGTGTTGATTATACTTTGAATAATGTTGCGCCAGTCGTGAACATAGTTGTTCCGGGAGACGACGATAGTTATGGAAGTAATGTATCGCTTGGCTTGAACTATACGGCGAGTGATGCTGATGGGAGTTTGGGGAGCTGTTGGTATCATTTGGATGGAGGGGAGAATATTACTATTTTTTCGTGCGCCAACACGACTTTCTCTACAACAGAGGGGACACACGCGCTTTATCTTTATGTTAATGATAGTAATGGCGAAGTTGGGAAAGACAGCGTTAATTTTAGCGTTACGATTGGAGCGCCGGCAATTAGTTTGAGCTCGCCTATTGGGAGTTATTTAAGTTCTGGAGAAAATATTGAGTTTGTTTATACTGCAACTGATATTGATTTGAATTCTTGCAGTTTGTGGGGTAATTTTACAGGTGAGTTTTTGAGTAACCAGACAGATGGAGGAGTTGTGTCAGGGGCTTTAAGCAGTTTCTTTTTGAATTTGAGTGATGGGAGTTACTTGTGGAATATT
>CAYIAU010000065.1:0-678 GCA_964361465.1 Candidatus Woesearchaeota archaeon | reverse complement strand
GTCGGCAATAGCGCTTTCAACGGGAACAAGACATTTCATGTTGATAGTACGAAGCCGAGCATAAGTTTGACGCAACCGACAGGAACTAAGAGTTCAAGAAGTGATATAGGGATAGTGTTTAGTGTTAGCGATGCGAATAGTGATAGTTGCTGGTACAATGTGTTTAGAGGTAGCACGATGGAAATAGCTAACACGAGCGTTAATTGTGGGGTTGGGGCAGGGAGTTTTAGCGTGACTGTTGACACTGATTTTGTTTTGAACTTTTTTGCAAATGATTCTGCAGGAAATGGAAATTCTGCGAGCATTAGTTTTAGTGTTTCAACTTCTGGTGGAGGAAGTGGGGATAGCGGGCAGGGTGGAGGAGGCGGTGGAGGAGGCGGCTTTATTTTGCCTAAGCTTAATGGAACACGAGAATTAAAGATAGATTTTACACTGCCCGAACTTAAAGCTATTAAAAGAGGCACTTCTAGTAATATAGAATTTGGAGTTAAAAGTAATGAAAAAGGATTTATTAATAATTGCAAGATTAGATTTTCAGGGCTTTTGAAGGATTGGATGAAAAGTGAGCAAAATAAAGGGTTGGGCAGTGGCGAGAAATTTGGTTTTATTGTGAATATAGCTGTTCCAAATAGCATAGAGCCAGGCACTTATCAATCAAAAGTTATTTTAGTGTGTGAT
>CAYIAU010000064.1:0-4665 GCA_964361465.1 Candidatus Woesearchaeota archaeon | reverse complement strand
AGAGCGCTGTGCTTACAGGGCAAATTTCCGACCAGAGATTGTATTACAACAAGGGAAGAGTTTATGCTTACGAGAGAGGTTTCTCACCAAGGCTTTATTCTTGGAACTTAGCAGAGTTGCAGGATTCTGCTGCCGACATTACCACTCTTGCTGATAGAATAGGGAATATTCCTGTTCTTGCAAATGACAGATTATATTATATAGGCAGCAATGGAGGATTTTATTCTTACAAGGCGACTGACTCAACAGATAATTTACAGATTGATTCTGCACAGACAGAAACTTCTTCTGTTTTTTCCGCCAATTGCTTGGGTAATGATGTTTCTAAAAGTCCTGTTGTAGACAATGGGATTTACTTTGCTGTTTGCAATGCTGGAAATGAAAACAATATCGTTGCTTACAATATTGATACAAAACAGATAAAATGGACTAGACAACCAGCTAATAGCATTTATGACAAAGTTGGTGTTATTTCTGCCAGCTCTGGAAAGCTTTGCGCCCCTTACAGCAACGGAATTGACACATTTGGATTGGCTCTTTTAGATCAGGTAAGCGGAAGTAGCTTTAGCGACAGCGTTGATAATCATATTTTATTTAGCACATCTCATAACAATAAATGCTATGCCAATTTAGAGAGAAGCAGCACTTATCTTCTTGCAAGTATGGACTTTAGCTCTGGAACTATCAGCCAGAGCGCGATAGGATCTGCAAGCGGGAATTCATATTTCTTCCCTGTAAAAATAGGATCCCTCCCAAGTACAATTTATGTTGCCGATAATACCCCATACTCCGGCTTTGGGAGAATTGCAAGCATTGACTATGATGCAAGCGGAACTCCTGCTCCTACCGCGGCTAGTATCGGAGGCGGAGAACTGCCGTCAAGTCCTCACTCATTTATTTCCTTTGCTGTTCACAAGAGCGGGAAAATAATAATCGTGGCAAGAGGTGATTCTCAAGGGAATGGAAAGGGGCTGTTTGTTTATGGGAATCCAATCTAAATTTTTATAATGATCTAAATTCAGTTAATTACTCAAAGGATTTATGGCCTTCAGCATAGTAACTCTCTTAAAATGATTGACATTCTCTGTGTAAATAGAGAAAACATTATTCTCAATCATTGTGGCAGCAATTAATGCATCCCAAAATGGAACATTGAACTTCTTTATCAAATCAATTGCTTTATCAACAGTTTCACAATTATAATTAATCTTTTTCCAGCTTTCAGATTTTATTATCGAACTAACAATTAATTGGGCATTTTCTATTGATACAGGCTGTCTAAAATTTTTTGTAAGCGTATAAAACAACTCTCCTAATATTTGGTTTGTGACATAACCCTCTCTTTGATTATTAAAGACGCCTCTAATTATCTCCAAACATCTATCTCTTTTTTTTGGCTCCGAATCATCATAAGCATATGCTATGATGTTGCTATCTATAAGATTCATCTTTTATGTAAGTCTTCTCTATCCTTAGAGATAATCCCGCCCATATACATACCCTTCTCTAGCAATTCTAAAGACTTAAGCACGACACCACTCTCGTTTTTTTCTGCCCACTCGTCTATGGCTTCACCAATTGCTTTTCCCAGATATCCTTTCCTTTTCTGAAATCTCGCTATAGCTATCTTCCTCAAGACTTTTTCAGTTTTATCATCAATACTAACAGTTATAATTCCCATAAATTTATTTAGATTATCAATTATTTAAATATTTCTATTATTAAATATTAATTATCTTCACTCCCCTTCTCTTTATCATATCCAATGCGTCATTCCAGCTTAATAAACCATTCTTCGCGCCAGGAATTTGTATCACGCTCTCAGCATTCGCGCTCCCAATCTGAATCGCCTCTTCAATCGTCCTATTCTTTATCAATGCCCCGACAAAACCAGAGGCAAAAGCGTCCCCCGCCCCAGTCCTCTCCACACTTTTAATATCTCTATGCGCCTCTGATTTATATTTGCTGATCCCATCATAAACCATGTTTCCATTCTTCCCCAAAGTGACGCAAACAATCTTCGGCCCAAGTTTATGTAAACCTTCAAGCAACTCTCCTCTAGGCACTAAAGCCCTCCCTTCTTCCTCATTCAAAACCAACACATCTGTCCTTCTCAAGATTTTTCCAAGTCTCCGTGCCCCCATCTTCGCCTGATAACTGCTCGGATTAAATGCAATCTTGATTCCTTTCTTGTAAGCGCGCTCAACAACTCTTTCCATAACTTTAAAACTCTCGCCTATCAAGGAGCTAAAATAAAACCAATCTGCGCTTAACCTCTCTAAATTTAATTCGTTGTATTTCAAAGAATTATTGATTCCTTTGTGAGTCAATATTGTCCTATCTCCGCTCTTCCCTCCCAGCACAACAGAATATCCAGTGTGTCCATCTTTTCCCTTAACTCCAAGAAACTCAACTTTCTCTTTCTTCAGCTCTCTCAAGATAATTGAAGCATTCTCGTCCTCTCCAAGTTTCCCGACGAATCCTGCTTTCAAACCCATCTTTGAAAAAGAGACCGAAGTGTTCGTCCCTCCGCCTCCAGTCGTAAAATTAATTTTGTCTATTAATATCTTGTCCTCAATAGGCAGGCGAAACTCGCCGCCCTTCTCGCTCAAAGAAACATCTACAAAAACATCAATCACCGCGCTCCCAAAACTTATCACATCAAATCTCATCTCTTTTTATATCGCAAAGTTCTTGTGTAGTCTATTCGAACTCCTCAAGAACTTTCAGTTCTTGATGGCCCAGAGAACCGAAGGTTCTCTGTGTTGAGAGACTAAGATAAAACCACTATTTATAAATATCCCCACATTAAAATATATGGTTTTATCTTTGGATAATTAACAAAGAAAACAGATTTTTAATTATTCCTATTGCCCACAGATTCAATAACTCTTCTCACATTTCCAGAGAATATCCTGCTCGCTCTATGTATTTCTATACTAATAACCTCGCCATTTTTTGACACATCAATTACTATACCATCAGGTAATTCCACACTCTTCCAATATTCTCCCTCCTTTATCTGGATGCCTAAAATATCTTCTTCCTTGTCATACCTATTCTTCTTCATTTTCAATATTTTAATCAAGCCAATATGCTGTTATTATCTTTATACTGATCTCTTTCTGTTCTTGCCAATGAATAGAATACTCAAATCTCATCTCTTTTTCGTAATAGTCACCAGCTTCTCAGGCAAATACGAAGTATCTCCCATTAATATTAGTTTCCATCCAAAATTCCCATCCTTCTCTCCCCACTTCAGAATATTCACGCAAGCGTGCCTCTGCTGAAAGAAATAAATTTTTTTGTAATTTATTTTCATAAATTTTGAGATAATTAGTTTATTTACAACAGAGTGAATGACAAGTAAGATAGTAACATCCTTCTCTCTATTTTTATCTAATCCCCTCAAAAAGGATTTCAACTCGCGATATTGTTTCTTATGCACAGCTGTCCAGTTCTTCTTATCCTTGAAGAAAATCCCGTCGTTATATTCTCTCAAGCATTCTCTCCTTTCAACAGGCAAATTCAGCTCCTTGCTGATAAACTCCGCAGTATGCTCTGCCCTCGGCAAGTCACTAGAGTAAATCTTATCAATTCCCTCTCTCTTCAGTCTTTTAGCAAGCAACTTTGCTTGTCTAATTCCAATATCCGTCAATCTCTCCCTATCAGACAATCCAGGCACATTCCCGTGCCTAACAAATATTATTTTCATGTCTTTCCTCCTTTTACACCATAATTAAAGACCAGAGCTTTTTATAGTTAATTATTTAAACCACCTTTGGTATATTCACCTATGAAAAAGCAGGTGTTATTTCTATCTCTTTTACTAATTATATTCTTGTCTCTCAGTTTTACTTCAGCTTTCGTTTTCCCAGACTGGCTTAGTAGAATAACAGGAAGAATTACAGGGCAAGCCATTTCAGACGAGGGCTTAGTAGCCCATTTCCAATTTGAAAACAACTTTGTTGATTCTGTTGGAGGAGTTGTCGGCTCTTGTTCCTTGGGCGTGTCCTGTCCGACATTTGATGTTGGGAAATTTGGGCAGGCTGCCAAATTCGACGGCGTGAACGACCTTATAAATATAGGAAGCGTTGGAGATTATACAGACAAATTCACAATATCCTCTTGGTTTAAAACTTCCAGCGCACAAAAAAGGCCCTCTATCACTAAAAGAAGCAGCGGATTGCAATATGATATCTTCATCAACATAGACGGAAAACTCTCCTTTTATGACGGAGTAATACACTCAAGCAAGTCTATTGTAACAGACAACGAATGGCATTTTGGAGCAATAGTAATAGACGGCTCAAACTCAAAAATATATGTTGATGGATTTGCTGAAGCAACATTTACCTCAAAGATTATCCGAAGGACTAACACAGGAGATTCTATAATAGGGGCTTTTTTATTAGACGATCGTAATTATATGGACGGCATGATTGACGAAGTAAGAGTTTACAATCGCCCGCTATCTGAATCAGAAATCCGCTCTCTCCATACTAATTTAATTGCGCACTACGACTTTGAAGACAACGTTCAAGACCAAAGCGGAAACTCTCATCACGGAACAATGTATAACTCTCCCCAATTCGTCACAGGAGCAGTTGGAAAAGCAATCAGCTTCAACGGCGTTAAGCAATACATTGAGATTAATGACAGCAG
>CAYIAU010000063.1:0-4700 GCA_964361465.1 Candidatus Woesearchaeota archaeon | reverse complement strand
CTCACCGGCGCAATCAAGCTGACATCATTCAACCTCTCCAAAGTCAAGCTCAAGTAAGCCCCTCTTTTATTAGTCAAAGCGTGAATCTCATCAACAACAACAAACTCAACCGCCCTCAACTGCTCAACACTCTTTCTCGTTGTCAAAACAATAGCGAGTGATTCAGGCGTCGTCACAAGAATGTGAGGCGCCCTCCGCGCCATCTTAGCCCTCTCGCTGACACTTGTATCTCCTGTCCTCAAACCAACTCTAATCTCCTGCATCTCCAATCTTTTCTCCGTCGCCAACTTCCTTATCTCCCCCAAAGGAGAAATCAAATTAACAAAAATATCATTGCTCAGCGCCTTCAAAGGCGAACAATAAACAGCGTAAATCTTCTCCTCAAGCTCCTTCTTCAACGCGAGTTCAACGAGATAATTCAAAATGCTCAAAAAAGCAGTAAGCGTCTTCGTCCCACCAGTAGGCGCCGAAACCAAGATATTCTTCCTGTTATAAATCTGCTTAACACCATAAAGCTGCGTCTCGCTAAATGCCTCAAACTTCCCAGAAAACCATTCCCTGACAAGCGGATGCAAGACTCTCTCTACATCTTTCTCCACACTCTTCCCCAAAAATTCAATCGCTCCCCCCATCCCAAACTTCAACAAGAGCCATTAATAAAATTATGCACAAACTAAAAAGAAGCTACTTAAAACTCCCCATATACTCAATATTGCAAATATTTAAATAGAAGTTCATTCTAATTAATCAATGACAACAACATTAACAAATCTGGATCATACAGTTAGGAAGCAAAAAGATTATAGAGTAAAAAAGACTACAGAATTCTCAACTAGATCTCTTAATATCACTGGTGATATGACTCTCAGAGTGCCAGGAAGAGAACCCTATAACAATGTCACACAAGCAGAAATCTCTTATACATCCCCAATGGCTATAAGATTAAGCGGTTTAATGACAGAGACAGATAAAGATATAGACGTAGAAAAAGGAACTTTAGAGGTAAGTGCCGATAGGGAGAATCAGGCAGAAGTTAAATTATACAGGGAGAATAGACTAACCTTAAAAGATCCTGAAATTACACTTTATAGAGGAGAAAGAAAAACCTTGTTGAATCAGGTACAAGGAAAACCCCAAATAGATATCGCAGTAGGAAAAATTCACTACACCTGAGTTTTGCAATGGTTTCATTGAAAGATATAGAAACTGCTTACGAAAATAATGATTTATTGTTAGATGCTTCTAAGGTTCAAGCCAGAGTTCATGGCAGCGATATTGGTAGAAACATAGCAGTTGATGTTTCCGCCCTGACAAGATTAATTACTCTTAAAAATACTAAACTTATCTACAATGGGGAAGCAGTCCATGTTCCCGGAGCAAATTACCTGATTTCATTTAAAGAACTTGAACATACAATAACAGAAAGAAGAGCAGTAATATATGGAGGAAGGAATATTGTCCCTACTTTAGTTGAGGGAATTATGAGCAGAAGAGATGCAAACGCGAGTTTAAGTCTGCGCGCTTATAGGGAAGGAGAAAGACAGCATTATCAAGAGTGGGTTAAAAAAGGCGGCTTAGAGGAATTAACAGCATTTGCAGAGATCAGTAAGGCAAGACAAACCACAAATAAAACAATTGATAATAAAGGAGCTGTTTTATTAGGAAACCTATCACCTATAATTCTCCAAGTTAATTATAGAAGAGATAACTCTGCCCCTATTCAAAATAACTATCTTGCGAGAATTAGTCTGCCATTAGTCATTGAAGCAGAAGAAGCAGAATTTACTTTCAATAGTGAGGGCGGAGTTAAAATCAGCGACGGAGATGATAATGTCGGTATATGTAAGGAAGGAATTTTGGAATTTGAAGATTTGCATTTATATGTTTTAGGAGAAGCAGACATATTAAGGGATAAAGGAAAAGTTGAAAAAAAGGATATTTACGAACACTCTGCCTCCAGCGCCGGTTTTTCTATTTTAGGGGGAGTAGCGGGCTTTTTTTTAGCTAGCCTTATTCCAGGAGGGCCGATTGTCAGAACCATAGCTCGCGGTATAGGCTTGGGTTTAGGTGCAGCAACCGGAGCAAGCGCAGGAGATGCAATATCCTCCCCAAGGCATAGAGTTGAAGAGATTATTAGTGCTGGAAAATATGACGGAACTCCAATGAGAATTGCTTTTCATGGTTTAGTAAAAGATAAAAGAGCCCAGTGTGAAAGAACCAATTTCCAAAGTCTAATCTAAAAAGTTAAATAATCTCTCTCCCAAGGATAACAATGCCAACTATAAGTCCAAAAAAGAAAGAAAAAATACAAGAACAAATTCTTCATTATCTATTTGAAACATCTCCAGAATCTTCCTTCACAAGTAAAATAGCTCAAGAAATAGCGCGGGATGAGGAGTTCACCAAGCTCCTTCTCTTAGATCTAAAAGATAAAGGCTTAATCTTTCCCGTCTCCAAAAATCCCAAAGGGATTGCATATCTAAAAAGACAGCGCTGGCGTCTCTCTTCACAAGCCCACAACGCATATTCAAATTTCAATAACAAACCACAATAATAAATTTAAACTCCCCCAATTCTCTAAATTAATGTTAAAAAGCACAAGACTAGGAGACATAGCTTACGATTCCACAAGAAGAATAGTCCACACACTTTTCGATTTAATCTCTCAAGTCCAAGTAAATATCTCTGGAAAAGAGAACCTCCAAGAAAGAGCAATTTTAGCGGCAAATCATCAAAGTTTCTTGGACCCTGCGGCAATAATCTATGCCGTCTATAACAAGCCCGTATATTTCCTCGCTTCAAACTCTTTCGTCCACCCCTCAACAAACCAAATATTTAAAAAAGCATTCGGAAAAGTTCTTTCTTTCTACAATCAAATTATAATCCAAGAGAACAATCTTTCAAGCTATCTTTCCGACATAGATGAAAGACTTTCAAAAGGATACCTTGGCATCTTTCCAGAAGGACAGATTAACAATCTCTCTAGAGAAAGGATTAACCACGGCGAACTTCTTGCCTTCAGGAAAGGTATTGAAACAATAGCAAAATATACGCAAGCGCCAGTAATTCCAACAACTCTTAAAGGAACACAAAACGTCTGGCCACCAAATAACAGACTCCCAAAACGTTCTGGTTTTATTTCAATATCTTTCAGCAAACCCCTTTCTCCAAATACTCCAAATCTAAGAGAATTAATTAAAGCCCAAATTAAATCAACACTAGAATCACAATAAACTATATAACTATCTTCTTCTTAAATTACAAATGGAAGAACAAAAGATAAAAGAGGCGTTCTCAAAAGTAAAAGAAGACATTTTCTTGCTCCAATCACAAATAACAGAATTAAAACGAACTCTCGACAAATACTTAGACAAACAATCAGACAGACAGACACTTCGACACACAAATCCAACACAAAACACCAAAGAAACAGCAGAATCAGACACTCCGACACATTCTTCGACAGATAATTTGCCTCTAAAAGTCTTAAAAAGCCAAATTTCAAATATTTCCATAGGAAATGAAGGGGTTTCGACAGACAGACAAACAGACAGACAGACAGACACTTCGACACGAAATCAAGGGGTAGAAGTTCGTTTAATAAGAGAAATCCTCCCACAACGAAAAGAAGAAGATGAAATAACCAAACTAGAAAAAGTATCTTATATTATTAATTCTCTCGATGATATAAAGAAAGATTTGCGTCAAAAAATAAAGCGCCTTACAAATCAAGAGATGGCAGTCCTCGTCTCCATCTATCAATTAGAAGAAAAAGGCCTTATCGTCGATTACTTTCTCCTCTCGAAGACTCTTCAGATAACAGAATCCTCAATCCGCGATTATGTGCAAAGATTGCTAAAAAAAGGTTTCCCCCTCGACAAAATAAAGGAAAACAACAAGAAAATAACCCTAAAAATCTCAGAAAACTTGAGAAAAATAGCTCCTCTTCAAACAATTCTTCGCCTAAAAGAACTTTAATCACAAATATCTCCTTAACCGAATATCTTTATATTTAGCTCCCGGCTAAGAAAACACATTCCAACTTCAGAAAAATCACCATTTTCTAACTTTAAACTACGATTTTCCCTCATCTTTCTTCCCTAAAAATTCGTTTAAGTTAAATAACAAGAACTTTCTATAACTCTCCTCAAAATTTACTCTCTCTTTTACTCCAACTCTCATTTTTTTAAACCTCTTTCTCCCATAAACCCCAGTTCGTTTAACCTTTCCCAACACTCACTTATCCCCATTTCCCTTCTCCCATCCTCGTTTTTGCATATTTAGCAAGTCTCTCTTTCACATTTTCTGACACAAAAACCCTCTTCTTTCCATTCTTTTCCATTAACTCCTCAACCAACCCCTCACTTTTCTGCTTTATTGCATTTATCTGCCCTCTTATAGTAGACCTCTCTTTTCCCAAAAGCATAGCCAGATCCTCATAGCTCAACTTCATATCACTATTGCTCAATGTCAAAACTAGCAATCTTTCATTAGCAGATAAACTCTTCAAATTATCATAAAAATTACCTGTTTGGACAGCTGTTTGGACAGCTTACCAACAGCCTCAACAGGTGTTTGTTTGTCTAAAACAGGCAATTTCTTAAACACCTGTTTGTCCGCCGTCCTCTTCCCACCCCCCCGCCCCCCGCCCCCCCGGCCCGCCCCCCCGCGGGGTTTAGGCAGGGACTAGAGCGTAGCTG
>CAYIAU010000062.1:0-4712 GCA_964361465.1 Candidatus Woesearchaeota archaeon | reverse complement strand
GACCTCATCGGGTTTTACATTCCAAGAAGATTTAATTTCTTCAGCTAAATCACTATAACTCTTTTTAAATTTGCGAAACAAAACCAAGCTCCAGTCAGATACACTGCCAACAGAAGCGAGCCACAAGTCTTTCTTTGTTATTTTGTAGCAGATATAACTCGTGGGTTTATTGTCTTTTTTATTTCGGATTCTAGGATTGTAATAGTTTACGCCTTTAACATCAACAACGCTATGATGGTCTATCCAAATTTTCTTGACATGAATCTTATCAAAAACGTCCTGGTTTAAAGTGGGCTTATCCAGAAACACAACCAAGTCAGGATTATATTCGTCGATTTTCCTCATGTATAATTCCTCTTCATCCATCGACAATCCACGAACTCTTATTATGACCCCCACACCTTTCCCAAATCCTCTTCTGAGCAAAAGATAGCTGACTAGTCCATCAGCATCGTCGTCGTAAAAATACAGAGGATTATGGCTTTCCTTCAACAGGGCCCTTATCTTCGCCAGGCTTGTCATGTTCTTCTCCCAAATTTTCTATCTTGCTCAAAGCTTTATCGATCTGATCCTGAGCCCAGCCCTGTTGCAGAGCCTGATTCACCAGATCTTCTTTTTTATATCTGCTCAGATTGCTTTTAAAATATATAACAAGAGGATTTAAATCAACTTCGTCTATCTTCTCTGCTCTCTCTTCCTCGCTTTTAGCTTGCTCTTTCCCATCAATTTTATCAATCTTATCAGTTTTTTTCATTTTAAGCAAGTTTTTAATCTTGACAAAGATTCCCGTGCCAATTCCTTTTTTCCTCATCAAGACAACAACCATAACAACAAAAACAATAGCAGCTGCAAGTAACCCAAGTAATAAAATTAATTTGCTTTGCTGCTTGACAGGAACACAAACGCCGTTTAAACATTCAGTATTAGCGCTGCATTTAACATCGGCAGGGCAACTGCTGCAGCTCTCTCCAATTTCCTTGACATTGTTTCCACAAACAAGACCCTCTTCCTCAGCTTCAACTTGTTGATCAGGTGGTGGAGGAGAAGCCAAAGCAGCAATGACAGAAACACTCCAATTTTTCTCAGTGCCTTCGACAACAGCCCTGACAGTGTGCAGTCCAACACCCCCATTAAAATTATAAATTTTCTCAGTATGATTCAATTTGATATTGTCAATATACCACTCAATACTTTTGTTCCCGGAAACAGCAAAAGCCTGGTCCTTGCCTTCTTCCAAAGTAACGCTGTCAGTATTTGGAGAAAAGCTTATCTCTACAACGGCATCCCCGCTGATTTTTATCTTAACATCATTGCTCTGAACAGCAGTTATATCATCATCAGCAATAAATATAACAGATCTGCTTCCAGATTGGCCAGCCTCAATATTAACCCTCCCATCGCCGCCAATTTCAATAACAAGGTCTTCAATGCCATCGACTCCGGCTTTATACTTGTAAGTTAAAGTATTATTGCTGGTAAAATATTCGCTGAGGTTCACAACATTTCTATTCATCCCAGTTTCTATCGTTAATTCAGGAATCGTTCCATTAAAAGTAATTGTGTTCTCTTGTGCCAAAACAGGAATAACAAAATTAAAAAAAATTAGCAAACACAACAAACCAAAACCTCTTTTCATGAAATTCAAATAAGAAAAGTTTCTATATAAAATTACCTATTTATTTTTATTTCCCTCTCTCAGAATGCGCTCTTATGCTGGGTCTTATTTTTTCATATCCCCGCCCTTTCCCTCTTCTTAATCCTCTTGATTTTCTCGCGCTTGAAGTTAATCCCCTAAAAACTCTCCCTTTCTGTTTTGCAACTCCCCTTAATACAGGATCATTAATAATCATGGGATGATTTCTGTCAATTAAGATCACCTCAGCCCAGAGATATTTCCCATCTTTTAATAATGGATAGCTTCCAAGAACTTCGCAATTCTTGTATCTTTTATTAACCCTCTGCTCGCAAACCCATAAATAGTTCATCTTCACAACTTTTCTGGAAGTTGCCCTCTTGCTTCTCCTTCCACTTTTAGTAGGCCTTTCCCTCTGCCTCCCACCTCTTTTCACCCTAACTCTGACAATAAGAATCCCTTGTTTAGCTCTATACCCAAGGCTTCTCGCCCTATCTAATCTAGTTGGCTTTTCAACTCGAACAACAGCATTTGATCTTCTCCATTCAATCAATCTTTTCTGCCTCAATTCGCTGCTTAAGTTTTTCCAGTTTTCCTTAATTCTCTGATAGAACATGATATTTATTTCCAAAATCTCAACTTTTAAAGTTTTCTATACTCGTTCATTGTAGCCTCATTTCATAAAAGCATATAAAGCAAGCTAAACAAGCCAGCGAAGAAGAAGCTGCTTTCTAAGCTGCCAGCCCACAGCACAAGAAGTAAAATTCCAATCCTTCCAAGTGAGAAATAAATCCCTCTCATTATAAAATATTCTCCTCTGTTTTTTGACTTGTCATACATCAGCGCGGAAAACGGGAGCTCTGCAGTCATTGAACTAAATCCGCCGAAGAAATACAATCCAACCATGTGCAAGGTATTTTTTGCAAATATCCTCATCAACCAAGACAGGCAATTAAAGATGCTTCCTATTTTCACAATAAATCTCCTGCTGTACCTATCACTCAACTTTCCAACAAGAATTGTAAACAATAATGTAAATAAAGATAATATCGTCGCCAAGCTTCCTAATTTCAGATATCCTTGCAAAAAAGAGAATACAAAAATTGGCCAGAAAATCCCTCCGACAATGCCAGTACCACCATTTCCGAAAAACGCGATCCCATCTTTTAAGAATTTAACGCTGAAAATTTTCTTAAACTCAACTTCCATTATTTTATTTTTATACTTGCAGAAGAACATAGGCACAACACTTCCAGAGATTAGAGCAGCAACGATGAAAAATAGCAGTTCAAATCCAGAAACCAGCAAAAGGCTCCCGCCTATCAGCGGCCCGACTAATCCTGAAAACAGGCTAAGGTTAAACCAATTACCAACTTCTCTCCCTCTCTCCTTATAATCGCTTGCTTCTGAAAACTCAAAATGAAACCCAAGCCAGAAAAAGGAATCTGCAACACCAAGCAAAAACGGGACAAGATAAAACAACCAGGAATACGAGGGAATAAAGTCCAGAAGTATAAAATAAGAAATATACAAAGGAGAGGAAATTAATACAATGTATTTAAAAGAAAAAATGTTAACGAGTTTGGAGCTCGGAAAAATGAATAGCATGTATGAAAGGCTATAAATCAGGTAAAACAGGATCACAAAACTTAAGCTGTATTTCAATCCTACAAAAAGGTAAAGCGGCACAAAAATCCCGACCATGCTAAAAGCCAAGTCTCTCAAAACAATAGAAGCATAAAGTGCATTCAATTCACTTTTCAGGAGGAATCTTATGTAATTGATTGGATGTTCTAGCATGTCATATCTCCATCAGCTTCCCGGCAATTAAGCCGCTCACATCTATCTTATTGCTCTCATGTTGAAGGGTATTACAGCTGACAACTTTCTCAGCTTTTCGTTTTAATTTTAAAAAAGAACCATTATTAAACAATCCATGGACAGCAAGTACATTAACCTTGTCAGCTTTCAAATTCTCAATATTTGCCAACATGCTGTTGCCAGTCGCAATTATATCATCTATAATCAGCACCTTGTCACCATATTCAGCGCCCTCTCCTTTATTATACAGAGCAGCATTTTTATCTATATGTTTAGCCAACTTCCAAGCTCTCTCGCCAAAGCCAACAACTTTGTATCCAAAAAAATTATCTTTTACATATTTCCTAAGAAGCTCGTTGCACTCAAGCCTGTAAAATGGAACTGAAAATTTTCCAGAAAGATTGTACTGATGGACATGTGGCTCAACACTCAATACAGAATCAACGCTCCTATTAAGCAAGTCTATAACAATATTCTGCTGCACACATTCTCCTTTCTCTTTTCGGTTATCCTCTCTAAAAAAAGCAATATAAGGAGCAACATAAATTATTTCCTTAGCACCCAAATCCCTAGCTGCAGAAGCAGCGTAAATTACCTCAAACAAAGAATGATTTGGATAAGGATACAAGCTCTGCACCAATGCAACTTTCTTTCCTTTAATGTCAGAATTAAACTTGACATGCAGCTCTCCATCAGAAGAGTCTCTCAAAAGCAAATCGTCGTAATCAACATTCAATTTCCTCGCAATTTTCTCAGCAAGGAATTTACTATTGCTCATACCTGCAATTATCATCACTCAAGGTAACAACTATAACATATTTAAACTTTATCTCATTCAACACGAACATGGAAGTATCCGATGTTAGAAGAACCCTAGGCAGGGATATTATATATGGCTTTGATTACGAGTCAATAAAAGGCAGCTTAGAAAGAGTTTGCAATAAATATGCTGAACGTATCGGTATCCCGAGCCTGGTAGAAGAGTTCGTATCGGACGTTAACGGAGAAATTACTGTAAGATTGGGATTAGAAGCCCAGCCTAACGATAGATGTGATGTCAGAATTGTAACAGGAAGAAAACTGGATAACGATTTAATAAGAAAAGGTGAAACCTATAGGTTTATAGGACTGGCAAGCACGAGATGGGAAAAAAGTGAATCAATAAAATCTCCATCTAGTAAAAGTTATCCTGAAACAGTCAGGATTGTTGAAACTCTTCGGGATCTTATTTTAAAACAGGTATAAAGAATCAAACAAA
>CAYIAU010000061.1:0-4713 GCA_964361465.1 Candidatus Woesearchaeota archaeon | reverse complement strand
GCCTGTGAAGGTTCCGGCGAGGAGGCCGAGGAGGAGCGCGATGGAGATTTCGAAGAGCATATTTATAATAAGAAAAGAAGGTATAATAATTGTGCGGAGGATTGCAACTATAAATTTAATTGGAGTTATTGATACCCTATATTTAGAATAAAATGTAGAAAAGACTAGAACGATAAGAAAAGCGACCAGAACCAACTCAAACAAGGAATTCAAGCGGAGCTTTTTCTCTTTTTGCAATTTCAGGAATTTTATAATTGACTGCATTGATGGAGTTTTTTTCAAATATTTGAGTTTTTATAATAAATAAATTATTGTGTGATTGAAGAAATATTATCCCAAGATAAAACCGCATATATATTGTTAGAGAAGGCATTCTGAAAAGATTATTGATCAAGTTAAATGTGCGTATTCCATTAGATTTAAATAATCTTGATTCTTTGTATTCAAATGAAAAGAGGTTTTGTGGTTTTATTTGCTTTTGTGTTATTGACAAGCATATTTATTTCTGGAGTTTTAGCTGTTGACGAGGACCTTGATGGTTTTGAGGGCTTTTCTGATTGTGATGATAGCAATGCTGATATTTATCCTGGCGCTGTAGAGGCTGCCGGCAATGGTCTTGACGACGATTGTGATGGTGTTGCTGATGAATTTGACGATTTTGAGGATGAAGACGACAGCGAATTTGACGATGATGAGCTTGGCGAGCTTGAAGGAGAAGAAGAGAGAGATGTTTTGGAGGAGGTTGGCGAGGAGTTTGCAGATGCAGAGCTTGAGAGAGGAGCTGGGATAACTCCGGACAGCGCTTTTTATTTTGTTGAGGATTCTATTTTGAGTAGGTTTAGGGGAGATTTGGAGAATAGGGAGAAGAAGATTGCAGAGATAAGGGCGATGGTTGAGGAGGGAAACATTGAAGCTGCGAGGGAGGCATTGAGAAGATATATTGAGTATGCTGATGGGCTTGAGAGAGAAGTTGATCCTGCAAGGAGAGACGAGGCGAGGAGAAGCGCTGCTGCAATTAGAAGGACTTTAGTTGATATAGAGGGGGATATTCCTGAAGGGGAAAGGGAGGATTTTGTTGAGGGTGTTTTGGAGAAGGAGGGAAGAATTGTTACTGCTGTTGAGATTGCTTCAAAGATAAAGGAGTTGTGTAGGACATTGAGTGAGCTTGATCCTGTCGAGTATTCAAGAGTTTGCAATATTGGCGATGACGCTCCGAAGTGGCAGGTAAAATTGCATAGTGAATTAACTGGAGAGCAGGAGAAGGAGGCGAAGGTGTTCTTTAATGTATTGAGCCAGTGCATGAGGACAAGCGGGAGAGAGTGTAAGTGTGAGGATATAAGTGTTAGCGCGTTTGCTGATAAGTGTGCTGTTGTTGCGCCGTTGGCGGTGAAGTGCGATGAGGGGAGCGAGGATGCTTGCGAGTTGATGGATGAGGAGACAGAAGGAATGGAAGATTTATTGCCCGATTATTTGAAAGAGACTTTTTATCAGTTGGAAGAGGGATTTGAAGATGACCAATTTGATAATTTTGCGCCGCCGGAGTGTAGGAGAGAAGGAGCTAATACAAAAGAGGCGTGCTTCAAGATTATGTTTAGGATTCACGCGCCGCCGGAATGCGTTGATGCTTTGGAAAGTGGGGAGATAGACACGAGCACGGAAAGGACTGCGAGAGAGGGCTGTGAAGAAATTATGTTTAGGGAGAATGCACCTGAAGAGTGCATTGATGCTGGTTTGAGGGATCATAGAGAGTGTGGGAAGTTAATGTTTAGGGAGAATGCGCCGCAAGAGTGCATTGATGCTGGCTTGACTGGAGATAGCAGGAGTGATGAGAAAAAGTGCAGGGAGATTATGGAGAGTTTGGGAGGATCTGGAGGAAGAGGTAGAGGGCCGCCTGGATTTGCTCCTGCCCTGGGAGCGAGGTGTAATGGGATTGGTGATTCACAGGAGAGATTGAAATGTTTTGATGAAGCATTTTCAGGAGCAATGGAGTATAGAGAAGAATTTCATAGAGGAGGAGGGCCTGGATTTCCTCCGGAGTGTAGGGAAGCTGGCGCGACTACGAGAGAGGCTTGTGAGAGAATAATGGAGCAGAATTTTGAGCAGAGGTTTAAAGAGACTAAAGATGCGGAAAGACAATGTGCTGAGAGTTGTTCTGCAAAGGGAGGGGCTTGGGACTTTTCTGGCGGGAACTGCAAGTGTTATGCGGAGTCTTATCCAGAATATAATCCAGAGATAGATTGTGCAGTGATTTATTGCCAGCAAGGATCTACTTGTGTTCAGGGAAGGGGATGCGTGCCTTCTGGCGAGGATTATAAGGGTTATCCTCCGGGACCTGGAGATCAAGGTTATGTTGATGAGACTGCGAAATATGATTGTGCAAAGTTAGACTGCGGAGGGCCTCCGAATTATTGTGATCCTTGGGGAGGATGTATAAAGGGAGAGGGTGGTTTTAATCCTGATGGAAGTAGTTGTCCTGAGGGCCAGGAGTATTGTGCTGGGGGTTGCGTACCTTTTGGCCAATGTGATTACGGATTTGAGAATAATTGTCCTTCAGGCCAATATTATGATTCTAATGGGATATGCACTTCGGGCAGTGAAGAACCTGCGCCCGCTCCAGGGCCTAGTCCTGAAGGAGGAATAACCGGGGGCGTAATACAGGTTGATAATGACTTTTTTGAGTATTATTTTAAGTGATTAAATAAACCTTTATTTTGAAATTGGACACAAATTGCGAGAGGCCGTGTCTTATTGTTGTGGCTTTGTCTTATCCAAAGATAAAACCACATTCTTTAGAGTGTGGATAAAGCTCGGTTTTATCTTAGCTTCAAGAACACTCATAAATTCGTGTTCTTGACAGCCATCAAGAATGCAAATCTTCAGCATTCTTGAGGAGTTCAAACATACTCAAGAACTTTGTGATTTTAGAGGCTCTGTCTTGTTGTAAATTGGACAGCTAATTTATGAAACTCTTTCCCGTTATTGTGATTTTATTCTTAAGAGTTTTATTTGTATTTTTTCGTTGTAGCTGTCAATTATGCCAATGGCGGTGATGTTTTTGTTTAGGTAAGAGGGGCAAGGAGTGTTGCAGAGGAGTGTGAGATTGTTTGAAAGGGCGAGAGTTTTTGAGTTTGAGTTTATTTTTTCTTGGAGGACTTTTCCGGAGACGAGCACTTTTTGGTTTTCTTTTAGTTGGGAGAGCTGTTCTGGCGAGGAGAGGGGGAGAGGTTTTTGGAGAATTAGTATTAAGAAGAGGGAGAAGATGCCGAGGATTGTAAGGATGAACGCGTAGCGTCTCATTTTTAAATTGTCTGTAATTTAGGAAGCTGTGGGATTTTTTTGAAATTGGACAATCAATTTCGTGTGGCTTTGTCTTATGATGGAGAGGAAAGGTTTATATTAAGTTTTTTGTTTTTATTAGTATGGATATGAAGAAGAGATTGGAGCTGATTAGGAGGAACACCGCCGAGATAATTGGGGATGAGGAAATTGAGAAGTTGTTGCGGGGGAATCGGAAGCCGACTGCTTATTGGGGGACAATGCCGACTGGAAGCCCGCACATTGCTTATTATTTTCCTTTTCTGAAAGTTGCTGATTTATTGAAGGCGGGTGTGAAAGTTAAGATTTTGATTGCGGACTTGCACGCTGCGCTGGATGGTGTTCCTTGGAATGTTTTGGACAAAAGGCAGAGATATTATGAGGCGCTGATTCCTTTGATGTTGAAATCTATTGGAGTTGATACGAAGAAGCTTGAGTTTGTTAAGGGGAGCGAGTTTCAATTGAGTCCTAAATATTTTGAGGATTTGCTGAGGATGAGCACTTTTTCCAACTCGAGAGATGCCACTAAAGCCGCTTCTGAAGTTGTTAAGATGGGCGATAACCCTAAATTAGCGGGCTTGATTTATCCGTTGATGCAGGCGCTTGATGAGGAGTATTTGGGAGCAGATATTCAGCTTGGAGGAACTGATCAGAGAAAGATTTTTGTTTTCGCGAGGGAGAACCTGCCGAAGCTTGGATATAAGAGAAGAGTTGAAGTTATGCACGTTTTGATTCCGGGATTGATTCACGAGAAGATGAGCTCGAGCGATGAAAGCAGCAAGATTGATATGCTTGACAGCGAGGAGGAAGTGAACAGAAAAATTAACAGGGCTAATTGCGTCGCGGGAGATGTTAATAATGGATTGATGGCTTTCTTGAAATACGTTATTTTTGTTATTCTTGAGGATAATGGAAAGAATTTTGTTATAGAAAGAGATAAGGAATATGGGGGAAGAGTTGAGTATAGGAATTACGAGGAGTTGGCGAGGGATTTTTCAGCCAGGAATGTTCATCCTCTGGATTTGAAGAGGGCGGTTGCGAGAGAGATTAATGGATTGATGGGGGATGTGAGGAGAGATAAGAAGTTGGGGAAGCTGTATAGAGAGGCATACGGGTGACTACAGGGCCTTTAGAAGAGCATTTATAATTATCAACCCAATTTTGCTAATATTGCTATTCTTATTATTTCGAACATGTCTGATGATGTAAATTTTGCTTTTTTGTTCATCCTATTTTACTTACCTTCTTTAAAATTACTATATTTTTGAGCGTATTTAATAATTCCTCTTTTGATTCTTTCCATTCAACTATTTTTTTTATCCAAAGATAAAACCACATTCTTTAGTGTGGATAAAGCTTGGTTTTATCTTAGCTTCAAGAACACTCATAAATTCGTGT
>CAYIAU010000060.1:0-4745 GCA_964361465.1 Candidatus Woesearchaeota archaeon | reverse complement strand
ATTAGCCAAATATCCCGCTTCTTGGTCCATAAACCATAAGCCAACTTGTTATTGCAATTAGGATTAATGTGAGCCAAATAGTCATGAAATGATCTTCTTTTCTTTGCCTTTCGTTTTCCTTTGTTTCTTGATAAATCATATAATTGAGTCCGAACATTATGATGCTGCTTATTACAAAAACAATCACGCTGGCTGTTTTTAGATTATCGTTGAAGAGCATAAACGCGGTCATTGCTCCCATCAAGCCGCCCATAAAACCAGCCATCATTCCTTCCATGCTTCCCATTATGCCGCAGCATTTGCCGTTCCAAACTCCGAAGAAAATTCCTATTGACATTCCAAATACGCTTCCTATAAACATTCCGTTTGTGGCTGCGACATGGAATCCCAGCAAGAATCCAGCTATCATTCCTGTTGTCATGCCTATCATCATTCCTGACATACAGGGCAATTCCTTATATGCGCGGACTTGCCTGATTGCGGGAATTATCAGAGCGTAACTTAAAACCACGAAAAACAAATGAAATCCCTGCCATGAAAGGAAGTTTTCTATACTCTTGAATTTAAAAAAATATAATGCTCCAAGAAAAATAAATCCTGTCAGCAATGAGTAAAGGATAGTTTTGACTAACTCTCCTTCAACTTTATTTCCGTTCAATTCGGCGATAAATTCTTTTAATGCCATAGTAACTTTTGTTTTGTCGAATTTATAAATTGTTCTGTGAAACTAGTTTCATTGCGAGAATCGGAAGTTTCTTAAAGAATGGTTTTTAATAAATCTTATGGAGAACAAGTATGCAGGATATTTGTTGATTGGCGTTTCTATTTTAGTTGTCTTAATTATATTCCTGTTTAATTCTGCTTTGAAGGATATTGTCACGAGCAGTTGTACTTTGGCGCACGGCGACGCTTACTCGTGCCCTATGTACCGGATGATAAATCAGCAGACTTATATTGCATTGGGCGTTGTTGGATTGCTGATTATTGTTGGATTGGTTTTGATTTTCTCAAAGACGCAGAAGGAGATAATTGTAAAGAAGATTAAGGAAAAGAGGAAGAGGATACAGATTGATACATCTGGTTTGAAGAAAGAGGAAAGGCAGGTTTTGGAGTTAGTTAGAGAGAACAACGCAGTTTTTCAAGCTGACTTGATTGAGAAGACTGGCTTCGGGAAGGCGAAGATGACGAGGATTATTGACAGACTTGAGGGGAAGGAACTTGTGGAGAGGAAGAGAAGAGGAATGACGAATGTTGTTGTTTTAAGAGAGGGTTTTGAATAGATTTAAAAAAGCTTTATTCTAGTTCTTGAGATGGAAGAAGAAAGTAAAGAGCAGGACGAGTTTGGGGATTTTGAAGAAGTGAAAGAGGAAGATAGCGGGAAGAAGCCAGTTGTGGCTGAACAAGGAGAACAGGAAGTTTCTGCGAGGGTGAAGCTGCCTCACAAAGGGGAACTGATAGGGGTTGTTGTTCAGAGATTAGGGGGAAATAAAATGGAAGTTAAGGCGACTGATGGGAAGACGCGAAATTCAAGAGTGCCTGGAAGATTCAAGAGGAGAATGTGGCTTCGTCCTGGGAATTTTGTAATTATTGCGCCGTGGGAAAGCGATGATTCAAAGGCAGACATAATTTATCAATATAGGGGAAATCAGATTAATCAATTGAGGAGGAGGGGGCTGTTGGATAGGTTGAGGGAAGAGTTTTAAATATCACTTATTTCAGAACGTATTTTCGCGATTTTGTTCACTTTATCAGAGACTCTTTCGATATCTGTCTGCAATTTCTTTTTCTTTTGGTTGAGTTTTGCCTCTTTTTCTATTAATCCTGCAATTTTTTTCTGCAATTGTTTTTCTAATTCATGATCTATTTCCATTGCAGAAGAAACTTTATCCAGTGAAGATTTAAGAGCGCGCTTTTCCATTGATAAATTTTTAATTTCAGATTCAATGTCTTTGATTGCTCCTGATAAAGCAGATTTTTTGTTTCCTTTACGCATTTTTAGCCTCTTTTATTATTTATAACGTGAGGGATAAATAATTCCTCTTTGCTATTTATGTCTCCCGAATATACTAACTGACAAACCGGGGAAATACTTAAGTCAGTTGCTATATTAAAAGTTATCTTATTTATAAACGTTTCTTTAGTCTTTTGATTAACTCATTAATCTTTTTTTTGCCTTCTTTATATGAAGTGCTTTTGATATACTTCTCTTTATATGCTCTTTCCAGCAAACTTTTTTGGTACTCTAGCTTCTTTATGGCTTTGTTTGTGTCACTAAATTTTATCTTTTTTATATCAATGATTTTTTCTCGCCAGTATTTGGTATTTCGCATTATTTTTTTATCCCAATAATGGTTAAATAATACAACTGAAATTAGAAGAGTTATGATAATGCCTGCTACAATATAGAGGTAGTAGTTCATTATTCTTTGATTTACTTTTTCTTCCAGGGGAGATATTTCAAACAGTAGGGAGCTAACGCCTACTGAATCTTTTTGTTTAGCAACAGCGAAGAAAACATAATCGCCAGGTGCTGTATTTTTTGGGATTAAGAATGATTTAGTCAGCTTTATTTGGTCTTTAATGCTTAAGCTTTCAGTTTCGGAGAGAATAGATTCAGTGTTTAAGTTTATAATGCTGTATTCTAGAATAATCTCGCTATCTCTACCTCCTGAGTTGTATATTCCAATATCAACTACTAAACTTTCTTTAGGAAAAATCTTTAGAAATTTTGGGGTGATTTGGGAAGATACGTCAACAAAAACGTCTTTTGTCTCCATTTCTAATATTACTGGAATTGTGAGCGAGTCTTTTTCTCCTGTTATTTGAATTTGACCAGCATAAACTCCTGGAGAGTAACCTTGATTATTTATATTAACGGCAAAATTTTTCTTTTCATACTCGCCAAGTGTTAGTAATTCAGTGTCGGTTGAGATGAAGCCGGTTGAAGAGTAGTTAATGTGAAATGTTTGCCTATTCTCATTGTTTATAATAGTAATTGGATTTGTAAGAGCCACATTTTCTTTTACAGAGAGTTTGATAATTGGAGTGTCAACATTGAAACTTTCTCCGCTCACTAAAGTAGAGAAAACAAGTATTAAAATAAAGGTAAAAAGATAAATCTTTTTCATTTTTTGATTTTCCCGGATTTTTTATATTTTAATATTCCGAGTATTATGATAATTATTGTTAGAATTATAAAAATCACTAAACTAACTGACCACGCATTTATTACTTCTTTAGAGATTTTAAATTGAACGCTTGCTGAGGTGAAGCCGCCGGGGTAACTGAGCTCTGCTCCTAAAATGAAATCTTCGCCGATAGATTCAAATATCCCTGCTCCTGCTATTTGTTTTCTTTCAAGGATTTCTGATATTTTAAATTCTTTCACAAAAGTTTTGGATTCATAGAGCGAGAGAGTTTCATTTTCTGTGTATATTACTTCTCCCTCAAAGTTCTTTATGATATACTTAATATTGACTTCTGTTTCAAAAGGAGGAGCATTTTGCGAGAGCGTGACAAGCGCCTTTAAATTTTTTGATGGAGAGATGACTTTGTATTCTTTGGGCAGTTCTATGGCGACGTTAAATAGAGGGTTTTCAGTGCTTTTGACATTAATCAAGACGAGAACTTCTTGGAACGTGTTGCTTGTAGATTTAAAGATTATTTTGCCTGGGTATATGCCTGTTTCTGGCGCTGTGATTGTTAGCAGGACTGATTTTTCTTCATTTGGAGAAAGGGTTATTTTGGTAGGGTTTAAAGTTGCGATATCTTTGATTCCTATAATCTCGGAGTTGAGGGTTAGATTATTTTTTCCTATATTTTTTATTTTTATTTCTCTTTCTTCTTTTTTTTGAGAGAATGTTAAAATAATAATTTCTTTTGGTGTTAATGTGTAGTCTTTTGCTATTCTTGCTGGGGGTGAGCTTGCTCCTCCGCTACTGCTTCCACCGCCGCCACCGCTACTGCTTCCACCGCCCCCGCTTGGCTGTGTGTCACCGCTTGATTCAACAGGAGTTTCCTCTACAGAATAGGATGTGAAGTGCGTGACATTGAAGCTTAATATTCCTCCTGAATATCTATTCTTTGAACAAATTGTTTCTGAGCAGACTTCTCCGTCTTTGGTTATTCTTGGAGTTGTTAATGTGAGGTCGTATAACTCAAGTGTTGCGCTTTTATTGAAGTTTGGCAGAGCGGTTGAGTTTAGTTCTATTTTATTCGAGTAAAATTTTATGTAGAGATCAATGTTGGTTTTATCATCTCCTGGATCTTGGTCGTCTGTAAAGTTAATTATTTCGTTAAATTTTATTTTTCCAAATGATGTGCTTTCAATTGTGGTGTTTGATATATTTTGAAGTTCTTGGAGAGAGTATTCTTGGAAGTTTGTTGTGCTGCCAATTCCTGAATAACTGGTATAAGAAACATTATATATTTCATTGCTTACTGCAAATGTGACATTCTCTTTTGTTGTTCCGGCGCTGCTGTTTGCAAAGACGTAAATGGTGTGGCTTCCTGATGGCGCGTTAAAGGAAGTTTCTTCGCTATTCAGGGTTATATTAGCCCCATTATTTAAGTTGTACCAGTAATTGTCAGCGTTTGTTGTTATTTTTAGTTTTAAAGACTCATTTGAGAAGTATGTTTCATTTCTTGGTTTATCTATAACTAGAGTTGGAAGGGTAATAACATTTACTGTTATAGCTAGAGAGCTTGTTGCTTCTCCGGTGATAGCTTCTCCTGTTATGCTTTTT
>CAYIAU010000059.1:0-4783 GCA_964361465.1 Candidatus Woesearchaeota archaeon | reverse complement strand
CAGCCATCAAGAATGCAACTTTTCAGCATTCTTGAGGTCTCACAACACAGAGAACCGAAGGTTCTCTGGGCCATCAAGAACTTTGTGATTTCGCAAACTATTTGAAAATCTCGCCGTTTTCTTTGCTCCACCATAATAAATCCAGCTCGTCAGGCGGAATTTTTACTTTTGAGGCGAAGTCAAGGAAGGCTTGCTCGATTTCAAGATAGTTTCTGGCGTTTTTTATTTTTGGAGAGTCAATGATTTTTAGCTGGGCGAGATTTTTTAAAATGTGGCGGTCAAGAATTGCGATTTTGTTGTCTGAGAGTCCGATGTTTCTTAGGAAGTGAGACGACTCTTTCAAGCCGAAGCCGCTGACTTCTAATGCTATTTGGTTTCTTAATTCTTTTTTGTCTGGATTTTTGAGAAGCGGAGAGATTTTTTTCCAGGTTTGCGGAGCTTGGAGAATGCGTTTTGCTTTTGTGTGATGGAATCTTGTTTTCTTGCTTAGTATCTCAAGCACTTTATTGTGCTCTAATTTTTGGAGCTTGGAGATTTCTTCAACTGCCTGCCAGCATCTTTGGGCGCTGCTTTGGGGAGTGAGGAGGCAGAACAGCAGTTCTTTGTATTGCTGTTCTGAGGAGAGGGACTTGAATTCTTTTAAGCGGGAGCTGAGCTTTTCTTTTTGCTGGGCGTATTGGGCGCGGAGGGATTTCATTTACTTTCGTGATTTATGATATTTATATTATTGTTGGAAGGGCGTGGGCATTCTTGCTGGGCTTTTTTTCTGGATGACGAAGCGCGAGCCGACGACGTTTGAGATTACCGCAGTCATTATTAAATTGTTGAACGCTGCCTTGAAAACTCCAGAGATTATTGGTATGCTGGTTTTCTCTGAGACTTCTTCAAGCACTTTTTCTATTTCCTCTTTTGATAGGGCTATTGAGGAGAGCTGGAGCATTCCTGATTTATTTACTATGACTTGCTTTGATGGGCCAGGGCATTCAATGCTTAAGACTGCGGGGTCGTTAAGAATTGGAGTTAGACTTGATAAGCCGACGATATTTGCTTGCGGCGGCGTTTTTTCTTTTTCTTGGGAGCCAATTGTTAGGAGCTGTGGTTTTTGTTTTGGGGGAGGAGGCATTCTCATAATTGGGGGTGGTGTCTTCACTGGTTTTTGGAATGTTGTTTTTGGAGGCCTTTCTCCGATTCTTCTTACCTGCTGAGGCAAAACTATTTCTACTTCTGAAGATGAGTTTCGGATAAGCGAGAGGGTGAATTCTCTCAAGAATATTTCTCTTAAATCAGGGCTTTCTTTTTTAGGCGTCATTTTGCGGAGTTAGAATTTTGGCAGGGGTCTTGAGCCTGTTGATGGCTGATATTCGTTTTCTTGGGGAGCTTTTGGCTGCTGGACTTGAGAGGGTCCGTACATTCTTTCCCGGACTTTTTCCTCCATCATAGCGAGTCCTTTTGCGATTGTTTTGTTTTGATCAAGCAGGCGGTTTATTTTTTCCAGGAACTCTTGGTCTCTTTCTGTCTGTTTTATGGGCGTGCTTTTCGCGAAGCTTCGCGCAGCCATTTCAAAAAGCGACAATAGCGACGACAACTCGCTGGAAAGTTTGTCAAACTTTTCTGCTAAATCTGTATGGACTTTCTGCAATTCAATCAGGTTTTCAACTATTTGGGTTTCTATTTTTTTTCTTGGGGAGCTTTTTCTTTTAGGAGACTTCACGTTCTCAGTGGTTGTAATTATTTTTTTTGTCACTCTTTTTGGCATATTTATTAATGGTGGATTTTGTTTATAAACTTAACCCAGTGATTGTTTGATGAGGGTTTGCCTAACAGCGAAGGTTAAAATAAGATTTAGAAAATAACAAGACGCAAGTATCTTGAACTTGTCAACTTTTGCAAGTCTTGAGAAAGCGAGGCTTTTGACAAAGTCCCAAAGGGTTAAAAATAGCATTTTATTGAGTTAATTAGGGTGCGTAGGATAATGGTAGTCTGGCGGCCTCCAGAGATTGGAGCAAGCCGTAGGCGGGGGTTCGATTCCCTCCGCGCCCATTCAGAATTGCGGAGCAATTCTGCACTTCGGGAATAGAAGTCACTTTGGATTTCGATTACAGCAAAATGCTCTGCATTTTGTGTTGCCAAGATGCGAAGCATCTTTAGCACCCTCCGCGCCCATTTAGTTCTCGAGCCGGTAAAATCCTAGAGTTTCTTGAGAATATTAATTTCGTCGTGGCTGATTGACGAGCCCTGATATTTTGTTGCGTAGAGCGCGGCTTCTATTGCCTTCGGCCCTTTGATTTTTAGCAGACCTTTTTTATAAGCGACATAGACGAGTTCAGAGGATCTTATGAATTTGTATTTTTTGAATATTTCAAGATTCTCCTGGGCGAGCGTGACTTGCTGATGGAGTTTTTTTGACATTAGCCTTTCAAGATTCTCTGGTTTTTCTGAGAGGATTCTTGTAGTGCGCTCGTCTATTGCGATAAGGTTTTCTATTTTTTTCTCAGAGAGCAGGGAGCTTAAAGCAAGGCAGGACATTTCTGCTTCGCTTACAATTTTAATCAGCTTTCCGTTTAGCGTGACGTAATGGTTTGCTTTTTCCATTAATTCATATGTGCGGCTTTTTATTGACGCCTCTTCTATGCCGAGCGATTGAGGAAGCTGGAGGATGTTGAGAGAGAGCAGTTCTTGAATTCTTAGTGCGCCGAGTTCAAAGCGCGGGATTTTTATTGGGCGGTCAATTATTTCGTATTTCACAGCTTTTGTTATGAGGAAAGTTACTGGGAATTTTTTCTTTAATTCTTCAAGGATGTAGAGCAAGCCGTTCATTGAAAGATTTATCAGTGAGCCGGAGTCAAATACTATCGCTTTCATGAAAAGAACTCCAGAGCCATCTTGGCTCTTTTTTTGACGTCGATAGTGATATTGAGCGGATTGTCTTCTGTTTTGTGTCCGATGTATTCGGAGAGTTCCCATTGTGTTATTCCGAGAAGGCGAGCTGTCAGCTCAAGAGAAATGCCGTGCTCGTAAATTTTTGACGCTTTGTTTATTGCTGCTTTTCGGAAAACTTCTTGTATATATTTTTTTAAGCCGGAGATTGATTCAAAGAGGACTCTTGCTTTCTGCATTTGTTTTTCGTAGGAGCTGTGATTATTTTTATTTAGAGATTCAATTGCTAAATCAAGAGTTTCGTTGAATTTTTTTACGAAGGCGTCCCAGGATTTTACTTTTGCGTAGTCGCCTCTTTCAATTATCTTGCTTAATGCGTAGATTAAAACTGCGGTTGTGATGCTTCCGGGATTTTGATAGGAGCAGGAAGAGTGGAGTGTTTGGTTTGAGAGCTGTTTTAATTTTAATATGTCTTTTTCTAGAAGCGCTTTTTTTGTTTCTTGAAGAACGATAGATGCGTTGTAGCATTCTTCTTTTGTTAGTTCCATAATTTTAGGAAGCGAAGTAGTTATATAAACGCTCGTAGAAATCCTCGTATTCAGAGATTGAGAATCTCTGACCCATTCAACTCTCCGAGTTGAAGGTTTTAATCCGAGGCTATTAGTGAGGATTTCTCCGGCGGTCACAAAACCATTAACAAGCCCCGCACTTCAGTGCGGGGTTAAAGCCGAAGGTTTTGTGACTTTATTTGAGCAAATCTTTTGGAGTCCAATCAAGGTTGATGATTTCTTCTGACACGGGAAAGTTGTAGAATCTATCAGGATGAGAGGGGAAGTAGCTTCTTACTATGCCTTTTCCCGGATAGTAACCAATCCTGACATCTCTTGTCGGAGTTTTGTCTGATAGAAGAGAGATTGCTGTATCTGCGACTGCTTCTAAACTTACAGGGTCTTGGACATTTCCTGATTTTATTGCCTCAATCATTTTCTCTGTCGCAACTGTGTTTGGGTATAGGTTGTAGAGATGAATGTTACTCACTTTTTCAGCTTGCATTTGTTTTTTGAGATGGTGAAGAGCTGAAACCAAGCCCATTTTTGCAGGGCCATATCCGAGACCAAGCTCAAAAACTTTCACTGCTGCTTGGGAGGCAACTGTCAAGATTTTAATTTCTTTGTTTTGAAGGGACTTGAATTTTTGAGTGAGATAATGTGCTATTTGATAAGGCGCTTTCATATCTAACTCTATTAATTTCCAGATTTCTTCAAATTGGGTATCGAGGTTTTGTCCTTTCCATGTTCCCGCGTTATTTACAAAGATGTCTAATCTGTTATGCTTTTGGTAGACAGAATCAATGACATCTCTTATTTGCTCAAATTTTGTTATGTCTGCCGGTTTGATTTCTGCCTTGCCCCCATTTTTTTCTATTCTTGATTTTGCTTTCTCTAAATTTTCAGGATTTCTCGCTATTAAATAAACCAGACTGCCTTGAGAAGCGATAGTGTTTGCAATTCCAAAGCCGATTCCCTCGCTGCCTCCGGTCACGACAGCGATTTTGTTTTGAAATGTGTAATCAGCCATCTTGTTAAAGTTTCTTTAGAATATTTAAGGTTTTGTGTAATAGGAGCGTGTCTAAAAAATAAGTTCGTTTATTAATCCAATTCACCTCTTTTATGCAAAGAGGTGAATCAGAAATGTTATCCAGATGGTGTAGTCAAGTACATGACTTAAATCTTGCGTTTTCTAATTTGCATAGGCTTGTTCAACAGTATATGCCAAAAAAACAAGGCAGAGGAAGGAAACCTAAGAGAAATATAACAAAGTATATTGAAATTATTGTACTGAAAGAGTACGATGAGAGATATTTGTTAGTTGCAGTTAAATATTTAAACGGGGAGGGTTTTGTTAT
>CAYIAU010000058.1:0-4804 GCA_964361465.1 Candidatus Woesearchaeota archaeon | reverse complement strand
TAAAACCAAGCTTTATCCACACTATAAAGAATGTGGTTTTATCTTTGGATAAATATGTTAGTGTCTAAAACTATCTTCATCGTCTTTCATTTTTCTTATTTCTTACTCTAATTATAGCATCCAGCAAATCCTTCTCTGTTAAGCCTTGTTTTTTAGCATGCTCGTGTGTTTTTCTCAATAAGCCCTCAAACTCCTCTTTTGTAGGGGCTTTGATTCTTCTCAATACAATATTATCTCCTTGTTCAATTACAATAAACTTTTCTCCTTTCTGTAAATTAAGATGTTCTCTAAAAGATAGGGGTATCACTATTTGCCCTCGCTCTCCCAGCCTGGTTATTTCAAATTCCATATCATATTAATATGATTATCATATTTAAACCCTTTGATTAACTTTGCTAAAACATACATGTCACAAAACCCTTCGGGTTTTCGTAGTTTTGTGACCGTCGGAGAAATCCGCAGTAAAAGAACCGCAGAATAAATTCCGCGGATTTCTACGAGCGTTAATCATCTCTATGAAAATCTTCACTCCAAACAAACAATTTAAAATATACCTCTCCCTTCTACAAACAATAAAAAAGAGAAAATGTCCCCCATCCCCGAATCAACAAAAAAGATACTTGAAAAATACTCCCGCCAGTTAGAAGAAGAAATCCAATCTTCCCCAGAAGAAATAAATCAGTCAAGAGAATACATAAAATTCAAAGAAGAAGTCGGCCATCCGCTGACAAGATACGAACGCTGGGCGCAGACCCTCGGCAATATCATCACGCTGAAAATAGCAGACAAAGACAGAAAAAAAGTTGAGCATTATCTTAAAGTAGCGCACGTCGATGTCTCTCCTTCTCAAGCAATGACTCTCTCTGTCTTCTCAATGCTCGGAATATTCTTCCTCACTCTCGCCACAACCGTCGCAATTTTCTTAATCAGTGGCACAACACAAGTCCTTCTCGGCTTTTTGGGGCTAATAACATCACTCTTCGTTTTCTATTACACTTACACTCTCCCAAAACGCCTCGCTAATGAATGGCGATTAAAAGCCTCAAGCCAGATGGTGCCCGCTGTCCTCTACACCGTCGTCTATATGAAGCACACATCCAACTTAGAAAGAGCAGTCGCATTCGCATCAGAGCACCTTGAAGGCCCCCTCGCCCTAGACTTCAAAAAAATATTCTACGACGTTGAAGTCGGCCGCTTCTCAACAATAAAACAATCCCTGGACAATTACTTAGAATCCTGGAGATACTACGCCCCTGAATTCGTTGAAGCATTCCATCTAATTGAATCCTCTTTATACGAACCAACAGAATCGCAAAGAGTCCAAATCCTTGAAAAATCTCTTCAAGTAATTCTAGACGGCGTCTATGAAAAAATGTTAGGATACTCAAGAGAAATCCGCTCCCCCCTAACAAACATCTATATGCTCGGCATCATCTTGCCAACGCTCGGCTTAGCAATGCTCCCTCTCGCCTCAACACTTCTCGGCGGCGTGATAAAATGGCAACACATAATGGTAATATTCAACGTCCTAATTCCTTTCTTTGTTTTCTATCTCACTTCCCAAGTCCTTTTAAAACGCCCGGGCGGCTACGGAGAAGCTTCAATTCTAGAACTAAACCCTGACTACCACAAATTCAAAGCAAAAGGCCCCTGGCTCGCAGCTTTCTTCGTCGCCCTCCCTCTTTTAATAATCGGGCTTCTCCCATTCATCCTCCAATCCAACCCAATCCTAACTCTCCTCAAAATAAAAAGCGACTACACTTTCGCAGATTTAGGAATCCCATTCTTCGCAGAATCAAAACTCTTTGACTTCAAAACAATAGACGGATCTCTCGTCGGACCCTTCGGAATTCTCGCAATCCTCGCATCGCTCTTCATCCCTCTCGCAATAGCTTTATTCTTCTCAATTGCCTACCAAGAAAAAACTTCCTATTTAATAAAAACAAGAGAAAGAACGAAAAGACTTGAGTCAGAATTCGCAAACTCAATCTTTCAATTAGGAAACCGCCTCGGCGACGGCATTCCAGCAGAGATCGCATTCTCAAAAGTTGCAGAATCAACGCAAGGACAGGCAACGCACGACTTTTTCTCCCTCGTAAATCAAAACATCCAACAGCTCGGAATGTCTCTTGAATCAGCCCTCTTTGACAAAAGAAGGGGCGCAATAATCTATTACCCTTCCTCCCTAATCGCAACTTCAATGCGAATCCTAATAGAATCAGTCAAGAAAGGACTCAAAGTCGCCGCCAATTCTTTAATGTCAATCTCTGAATACATAAAGAACATACAAAAAATAAATCAAAGACTAAAAGACCTCGTCGCAGAAATCATTTCAGACATGCGCTCAAACATGACTTTCCTCGCGCCAATGCTCGCCGGCATAGTCGTCGGGCTCTCAACAATGATCACGCTCATCCTAAACAAACTCCAAACCCTCACAGAATCCAATCAAGAGGCAGAACAGCTCGCAGGACTCGACATCGGAAACATAGTCAATCTATTCGACGTCACGCAGATGATACCTCCTTATTTTATGCAGGTGATTATAGGCATCTATATAATTGAAATAATTTTCATACTCACGTCAGCTCTCGTAACCGTTGACTCAGGAAAAGACACGCTGAAGGAAAAATACGACCTCGCCCGCAATCTAAGAAAAGGAGTATTTATGTACCTCGCAGTTTCCCTCGTCGCAATAATCTCTCTTGCTCTCCTTGCCACAATAGCCCTAGGAGGCATAACAGGATAATCATGCAGAAGAGTATCGCTTTCTTAAAGAATCTGCCAATTCATTAACCCGATTCCTTAAACTTTCAAGATATTCAAAAGCGTCAGACTTAAAATCATCGTGCAAAGTTTCATATCTTCTTTCCGCTTTGTGAAGAATAGAAGAAGCAATTTCGCTCAATCTATGAATCTCATCGCTTCTCCTTTTTACAATTCTCTTTGCTCCTAACCTAAATCTCCTATAAAGACTCTCCGTATGCTCCCGATAATTATAAACATCTGAAGTGGCTCTCGTTAATTTCCCAAAATGATCAAGTTTAATTGCTTGTGTAACAGCCTTAGGAAATTGTCTAGGACTAGTAATAGCTGCACTTATCAAATGTTTAGAATATTCCAATCCTCCTCTAGCAAAAAGCTGTCTTTTTACAGACTTTCCAAAGGCAGAAACATCACTCCAGCCTATTTTTCTACCGCCAATTGATTTGCCAAGCCTGTCTTGAAGAACCCTGCATCTTTCGTAATAATTCTTTGGGTTGAAAAGTCTCTCAAGCAAGCCAACATAACCGCTAATCAAAAACTCCTCGTCTAACTTTGGCTCAAAATTAAAACCAAGATGATGCGTGTTATTTCCCATTGAATCGCCTCTCAGTCTGCCTTCTCTTTCTAATCTCTTATAAAGGTCAGTGCCGTTCAAAGCAGTTAATAATCCAGGCATTGGTATAACAATCCCCGCCTCCTGAATAAACTTGTACAAATTATCAAAAACATCTTTTCTATCGCCGTCATTTCCTACAATGAATCCTCCAGTAACTTCTAAACCAGCTTCCTGAATTCTCCTAACAGCCTCTAAAGGATTCATCCGCACATTCTGCTGCTTCTTCATATTCTTCAAAACTTCTTCATCTACAGACTCTATACCCAAAAAAACTTGGCTAAATCCTGCTTTAACCATATCCTCAAGAATATCCTTATTTGAATCCCACGCAAGATTCATACTCGCCTCAGTAAAGAAACTAAAAGGATAATTATTTCTCTCCTGCCAGTCAATGACAACAGGTAAAAACTTTCGTAGATTAGATGAATTTCCAATGAAATTATCATCCACGATAAAAACGTCGCCGGAAAATCCTCTATTTCTCAAGGCTTCAAATTCATTAATCATTTGTCCTGGAGTTTTAGTCCTCGGTTCTCTGCCATATAGCTTGGTTATATCGCAAAAGTCACAATCAAAAGGACAACCCCTTGAGTATTGTATCGCGGCACAAAAATATTTTTCCAAATCAACCAAGTCCCATCTAGGCACTGGAGTCCCAGTTATAATGGGCTTCCCATTTTTTCTAACCTCAACAGAAACTCTCCCCCCTCTTAATAAATCCTTCTCATCGTACCTCTCTCTCGCATTCCCACTCAACAAGTCCTCCAAAAAAGGCCCTAAAGTTATCTCAGCTTCACCAGCAACTACATGATCTGCCTTCCTATTCCTCTCCCAATAAGATGTAGGAAAGGGACCTCCCGCAACAACCTTCTTTCCATAAAAATGAGCCCTATCAATAACTTCATTATGTGAACCTTCCTGAACAATCATACTAGAAGTAAATATTAAATCAGAAGATTTTATTTGCTCATCAGTCAAAGACTCAACATTTAAGTCAACAATTCTATGCACATCAAACTTTTGAGAAGGCAACATAGCGACAACAGTTGCTAAGCCAGTAGGAGGCATTGAAGACTTTTTTCCCACATACTCCACTGCATATTTAAAGCTCCAAAAAGTAACTGGAAACTCAGGGTAGACAGGAAGAACTTTTATCTTGGGCATAACCTAACATAACTTCTACATTTTTATATGTTTCTAAAACTTCTTCCCTTCTTTCAAAACCCACCGCCTCCATTCAGGAAAAACTCTCTCGCTAACAGGAACACCGACCTCGCGCGTAATCTCCTCACTTATCCTATGAAAAGCAGTATTTGAAAGCGAATTAAACTTCGCCTCCATCAGCTCCCCTTTCCTCAGCTTCCCCGCAATCTCAACAAGCTCCTGCTTTATCTTCCCCCTCAAAATAATATTATCATAAAC
>CAYIAU010000057.1:0-4836 GCA_964361465.1 Candidatus Woesearchaeota archaeon | reverse complement strand
GGTCTGCTCCCCGAAGGTTTGCTTCCCGAAGGTCTGCTCCCCAAAGGTCTGCTCTTTGGGCTTTAACAAAAGGAAGGTGCAAACCTTGTGCTTTTATCTGTAAAAAACAAGAATCACTTATATCCAATGGATTAGTCTTAAGATCTTGAGCTTTAAGATATTTTTGAAGTGCATCAAAACTTTCCTGACTAAAATCAAGTTGATGTTTTAATTCAATTCCAGAGAGATCTCTTTCTCCGGCTAAGATTTTTTCAATAAATTCTTTTCCGCTCATTTGCTTAAGTGCTACCATAAATGTTCTGGAAGATTTGGCTTTATAAACTTTTCGTTTGACTTTCTGAGAGTGTCTTGGCTTGACAGAACATAATAAGAGTTAAGATTATAAAGGAGTTTGCTTTTGTTCGTATATGATAAACATAAAGAACTTGGTTTTAGGGATTGGGATTTTCATAGTGTTTATGTTCTTGCTGCATAATGGAATAAGGGCTTTTTATGAGTATCCGGAGTATAATGATTTCTGCACGCTGGGCAGATTGCAGGGATATTATCCTGACAAGGCGATTCCCGCGATAGCGCAGAACTGCACTTTTCCCAAGGAATTAAGAGATGCTGAACAGCAATGTTATGCTGGAGAGGGACAGCCAATTTACGAGTATGATGAGTATGGATGCACGATTAGTGTCAAGGAGTGCGATTACTGCCAGAAAGAATATAATGATACGATGAAGACATACAACAAGAATGTTTTTGTGGTTGCGTTGATAGCTGGAATATTAATTCTTTTGACAGGGTATTTGATATTGAGTGTTGAGCCGGTCGGGAGCGCTTTGATGGCTTCTGGAATTGGGGCGATTATTTATGGGACGATTGTAAATTGGGAAAACTTGGGCAATCTTGGGAGATTTCTTCTTTTGCTTTTGGCTTTTGTTCTGCTTGTTTGGATTGCTTTGAGGTTGAATAGAAAAGAGAAAAGTAAGTGGATGTTTTGGCGGAGATGATAGAATATAAATTATTATAAATTGTCTATCTTCTAGTTAGTTATGAGTTATAAAGAATTGAATAGAAGGGTTTACGATGAGAACGCCGCCGAATTTGATTGCAGGACGAGGGATTATTTGCGTGAGTATATTTCAGATGACGCTGAATTATTTCTTGCTAGTTTGAATGGCAGAAGAATTTTAGATTTAGGAAGTGGTTCTGGCAGAGATAGTTTATTTTTTAAAGACAGAGGATTCAATCCTGTTTGTGTTGATTTCTCTTCTGCGATGATTGATTTGTGCAGGGCGAAGGGGCTTAGGGCAGTTATTATGGATTTGGAAAATTTAACTTTTGCCAATAATTCTTTTGATGCGGTTTGGGCTTATACCTCTTTGTTACATATACCCAAGATAAATCTTAATGCTGTTTTGAACAAGATAAATGATATATTAAAGGACAGCGGGATTTTTTATATGGGTATGAAGGAAGGCAACTTTGAGGGATGGATAAAAAGCGATAAATATACAGGACAAAGATTTTTTGCACTTTATAGTGATGAGGAGTTAAGGAGAGCAGTTGGAGTTAATTTTGATATTTTTCATACTTCTAGAGTTGAGTTGGGAAATGCAGTGTTTCTTAATTATTTGTGCAGGAGGAAATAATTATCCGAGATACCTCAACTTTCCCGGGCGGGGCTCATAAATCAAGCCGTCTTCGAGGAGCTTTTTTATTTCAGAGTTTACTATTTCTGGCGGTTCGTGAGTTTCAAGAATTATATTATCGATGTCAATTCCCTGCTGGGCTTCTGCGTTTTTTATCATTGTTATGATGCGGTCTTTCAGGGCGGAGAGGGCTTCTTTCTTGAGAGTTTTTGGAGCGTCTGATTCTACTTCTAGTTTTCTTATCAAGAGATATTGAGGGAGTTTTTTCTTTATTATTTCCGGAGTTATGTATATTTCATTGTTCCAGAAACGGAGCAGTCCTATTATGAGGATGGTGTCGCCTTGATTTAGAGATGAGAACTTTTGTATGTCGTCGCCGAAGGTTTTTATTTTTATCTGGCCTGAGGCGTCGTCGAGAGTTATTGAAGCGAATTTCTTTTCTTGGTCTTGGATGTATTTGTCTATTACGTTTGCTATGACATTTACTCTTACTATTTGTTTTTCTTTTGATTCAACGAACTTGAGTTTGTCTTCCTCGAAGATTGGCTTTGCTTCTATGATACTGCCTATTCTCATTTTATATGCTATGTTTCTTTTGAATTGTTCTGCCATTAGCCCGCTCTCCCGCCTTTATTAGTTGCTTTGTTTTCAATATTTGTGTTTTGTATTTCTTTTATATGCATTTTACATTTTTTGTATGTATCCTTTTTTTGGCTTGAATATGTCTCCTGATTTTGACAATTGTTCGAGCGCTTCTTCTAATTCTGCTTCTGCTAATTTTTCTTTTAACGCTTTAGCTATTTCTTCTGTTGGGATTAGTTTCCCGAGTCTTGATTCAAGCTGGGATATTGTTTCCTTGACGAGAATGATTTTGCTTCTTTTGGATGAGGTGATTCCTGTTGTCATCCTGTCTATGTCAAAGGCCTGCGTTTCCTCGTCGTAGCCGACTTGCTGGAGCGAGGTCTTGAGCAGTTCAATTGCTCTTTTCGCGTCTTCTTTTTTTACTTCTTCTGAAAGTCGGAGTTTTGCGTGCGCTTCAGAGAGACGGATTATTCCTTCTAACTGCCTTGCTGTTATCGGGATTGGCTTTATATCTGACTCTGATTTTATTGACTGGTTTCTTAGTTTAACATAGAAATTTTTTATTTCTTCAACTGCTTCGTCTGTGAGCTTTGGCTTGACTTTTTGCTTTGCATAAGCTATATATTTTCTCAGGAGTTTTTGGTCTACGGTATCGCGAATTACTTTCTTTGCGTGCTCTTCTAAGACGTGGGAGGCGATTGCTTCGTCTTTTGACTTGTTTGGCAAATCGCGAATTACGAAGATGACGTCGAATCTGCTTAAGAGAGCTGGCGAGATGTCTATCTGCTGGGGAATTGGAGTGTAGGGGTCAAAGCGGCCGAACTTTGGATTTCCTGCGGCGAGCACTGAAGTTTCTGCTCTTAGTGTTGCGTGGATGTTTGCTTTTGATATTGTTACGGTTTGCTGTTCCATTGCTTCGTGCATTGTTGAGCGGTCGTGCTCGTCCATTTTTTCTATTTCGTCTACTGCGACAAGGCCCTTGTTTGAAAGCACCATTGAGCCGGCTTCTAAGCTCCAGCCGCGGAGGAATTCGTCTCTTACAACTGCTGCTGTCAGGCCTGCTGCTGTCGCTGCTTTTCCTGAGACATAGCGTCCTTTTGGAGCTATTGAAGATGCGAATTTCAGTATTACTGATTTTGCGACGCCGGGATCGCCGACGAGAAGAATGTGTATATCTCCTCTTGATTGTCCGCCGTCTGATTTTGTTTTTTTCACGCCGCTGAATAATTGGAGAAGAATGGCTTCCTTGATGATGTCAAAGCCGTAAACGCTTGGGGCTATGCTTTGGGAGAGCCGATGGAAGATTCCAGGGTCTGCTGCGAGTTCAAAGATTTCTTTTATGTCTTCTTCTGTTATGTTCATGTCTTCAAAGGATTCTTCCAATGAGATGATGTTGTTTGCTTCAATCGCGATGTCAAAGCGTGTTGAGATTCCGGTTGGGAGTGGAACTGGGACTTCTTTTAGGATGCCGTATACTTTCACTCGGCTTCCGGGAGTTGTGCGCTCTTCCATTCTAGGATCTACTAGATCTTCTTTCAGGAAAACGTTGATACGGCGTGGCTGCTCGCCGCCTTCTAAAGAGTCTGGAGATTCTTCTATGACTAAACGCTGGGCGTCAACCATTTCTTTTGAGAGGAGCTTGAAGTTTCCTTTCCAACTGCAAGAGCAGCGGGAGGGCTCACGGAATTTTCTGTCTATTTGGAGAACAGAGAGGATTGCGGCGCAGTTCGGGCATTCAAATTTTGCGTTGACGACTTGCGGGCGGACGTCTGATGACTGTCTGATGATTCCTTCTGTTCCGAGGAATTGGTCTAGATGTTTTGCTCTTATTTCCCTGATTTTTGTTTCTGATGTTTTTGGCAAGTCAATAAAGCGTATTCGCGGGGATTCCATTAATCCAGACTCTTCAAGCGAATTTTCCATTATGGCGATTGTTTCTTCAGGGAGTTCTATGATTTTTTCAGAGAGGCGCGGAGTTATTTCTGCGAGCGAGTGGAATTTTACGATGACGGTTTTCTCGCCTGTTCTTATTGATTCCCCGATTTCTTTTTTGTAAGTGTCGAAGAAGCTTTTGGCTTCCAACATCAACTCTTCCTGCTCTTTTCTTGGCGGCATTTTTTTCCTAATAGAAGGGAGTTTAAATTGTTTGTTGTTGTGGGGAGTTAGGGTTTAGGTCTTTTGATTGATTACTCGAGCGCGAATCTCAGAAGAGCGCCGACTCCCTTTGTTAAGTTGTGGAATTGCTCGCCGTCCTGGTTTTCTGTTGAGATTATAAAGACTTCTGAGCCTATTTTTTCAGCTGATTCTTCTAAAGTTTTTACTTCAGCAGGGTTTGATTTTGCGAAGGATTTCGATATTAACAGGATTTCAACTGCGCCTCTTTTTAGGGCGAGCGACACGTTTTCTAAGCCGTAAGCGGCTTTGCTTCTGTCTTTTCCGAGAGTTTGGAAGAATTTTTCCAGCAATTTTTTCTCTTTTATCAGCTCCTGCTGTGCAATGTCATCTTGTGATTCTTCCACTAGTAATTCTAAGCCGTGCTCGTCTACATAACCTATGTCTTTTAATGCTATGACTTTTTCTTTTAATTTTGTGACTAATTGCCCCTCGTCGAGGA
>CAYIAU010000056.1:0-4945 GCA_964361465.1 Candidatus Woesearchaeota archaeon | reverse complement strand
TGAATGGGTCAGAGATTCTCAATCTCTGAATACGAGGATTTCTACGAGCGTTAACAAACTTCTTCCATTAACAAACTCTGTATTTCACCTAAAAAACTAATTACTGCATCTCAGAAATATTTAAAACCCTCTCTTCCCTCTACTAATCCATGTTTTTCAGCAAAAAAAAGAAGAGCGCAATAAAGTGCGAAGTGTGCAGTTCAAAAATAAGCGACAATTATAGCTTCTGCCCTTACTGCGGCTCAAACTTAATTGACGAGGAAAAAGAAATAAAAGATTTCGGAATGCTCGGAAGAAAAGACCTCTCGCAGTCAGAATTGGAAAAAAATGATTTCTCCCAGCAAGGATTCGGCTTCACAGACAAACTAATCAACTCTTTGATGAGTAGTCTGATGAAAAATCTTGACAAGCAGTTCAAGGAGATGGAAAAAAACCCTCCTGAAATAAAGACATTCCCCAACGGAATAAGAATAAGAATAGGCGCTCCGCAAGCCCAAGTTCAAAACAAAAAAGTCCAAACAAAAACAATAACTCAAGAGCAGATGGACAGAATGTCCTCGCTCCCAAGAAGCTCAGCAAAAACAAACGTCCGCAGATTATCAAACAAAGTCGTCTATGAATTAAGCGTTCCAGGAATATTATCCCCGCATGACGTCTTCGTCTCAAAAACAGAATCCGGCTACGAAGTAAAAGCAATTGGCTCAAAAAAAGTCTACGTCAACAGCCTGCCCATAGACCTGCCAATTAAAGGATTCTCAATCTCCGACAACAAACTCTTCGTTGAATTTAAAACAGACAACTCTGATTTCTAAAACAAAATCCTATCAAAAACTTTCACTTCCCGTTCAAACTTGAAACTTCTTCATAGAAATGTTGCCATGAGTTTATTCTTTTAGCAATTTCTTTATGGATTTTAATATGTTGATTATAACCCCAAGAAAATAAATATCTATTAGGAACACAATCAACAAGAGTTTCTAGTTTATCTAAATCATCATCAATATAAACATCTAAACCACTACAAGCATCTGCTTTACTGACTCCACTCCCAACCCCAACAAGGTGCAAGTTCAACCCTTTCAATCTCATCCATTCTCGCGCAATTTCAGATGCAGGCCCTTCTTTGCGAGAAGTAACAACCATCAAGTCATAACCTTCTTCATAAAGTCTAGGCACAAATTCTAAAACTCCATCAACAGGCAACATAGTTAATCCAATTTCTTTAGTTTCATAAATCTGTTTTTGTAGATTTCGATATTGCTCCAAAGTTAAAATCCCGCTATTGACAACTAACTCCTTCTTAAATCGTTCTGGAGGAATTTCAATTCCATAAAGCATTCTTGCTCCATAGCTCTTTAATTGCCCACAATCAGAGATTACACCATCAAAATCTAAGCCTATCTTCATACTTACAAAAGACTTTGTCAGTTTTTAATATTTTATATAATTCAAACACATAAATCCCGAATGATCCCGCTGGGATTCCTGAAGCTTCGTGAGAAGCGAGGGGACAGAGATTCCAAAGGAATTCTCTGGATGCATGAAAATTCATTTAAGACCTGTGAATTTTCTGCACAGAGAAATGCAAAAGCCTAGAGCATTTCTCTCGTGTTCAAATCCCAAAGTGATCCCGCTGGGATTTGAACCCAGGACCCCTACCTTTCCAATCTTTTATCAGAGTAGTGCTCTACCAGGCTGAGCTACGGGATCACAAAGTCTTAATCAAAGACTACAAAAGAATTTAAACAAATGCTTTTATAAAACTAATCATTCATAGAAATCACAAAGTCCTTATGTGTTTTTTCGGGACTTGTGAGACCAGGGAAAAATCTCGCCAATATTCAACCCCTGTCTAAAACAGGAGATTTTTCCCTAGGGTTTATAAACCATTCCAGCATAACAAAAATATGAGATACCTAAAGAACCTCATAGCCATCCTAATAATCATAGCCCTCGGATTTTCAGCATACATTTACTACACAGACCAAGTCGGCTCCGAGATATGCCTAATCACATCAGGCTGCTCTTTAGTAAAAAACTCCGCTTACGCAGAAATATTCGGAATAAAACTAAGTCTCTTCGGGCTCCTCGCTCTCTCAGCATTATTGCTCATACACTTCCAAACATTCAGAAAAAAGCTCCCCTACAAACTCTTCCTCGCAGCAGCATACCTCGGAGCGCTATTCTCCTTCTACTTCCTCTACTTGCAGTTCATAGTCATAAAAGCAGTCTGCTCTTATTGTCTCGTCGTCGATTTCTCAATACTGCTCATCGCCTCTCTCGCCACATACGAATACTTTAAATCACAAAAGCGCCGCTAATTTACAAGCGCCGGTAGTAAAGTGGTATTATGCCAGCTTCCCAAGCTGGCGTCCTGGGTTCAATTCCCAGCCGGCGCATAAAATCACCAAGGCGCTCGCACTTTATTCTCTACCCAAAAACTTTTTAACTCTCCTATCCTTGGACAAAGAAATGAACTCCCAAACCGCAATTCTCGCATTCATAGCAATAATAATCGCACTGGTGCTAATCGGAATATTCGCAATAGCTGAATTCGCAGAAAAAAAAGACAGCGAGCGAAACGCCTGCAAAAAATACAACTGCCCGTCAATCGCAAACTACATCGGCTCAGCAGACTCAAAAGAATTTTATTCCTGCTCGTGCTCCTCAATCCCAGAAATAGAAGAAGAAAATAAAGCCTGCTTCATATCAGCTCTCCAAGCAGAAGAAAAAGGATACAAAAGAGTTGAATGCTAACTCACGTTATAAAAATCACAACAGCAAGCAACGCAATACCAATAAAAAACTCAACAATTCCAACCTTCCGCAATCCTGAAGCCCCTTCCCTAACCATCTTCCTAAGCAAACCGAGAGCCCATCGCGGGAAAACCAGCACAACCAAACTATCCAGCACAAGAACAACAGCTATCGTCGCAAGAACAATATCAATCACCATGTAAAAGTAAAAATCTAATAGGTTTAAAAATGTATCTTCCCATAATAACCTATGAATTTAATCAAGTCAGCAAAAAAATTCTGGGCATTCCTAAAAAAAGACACCTGGCAGTCCTGGCTCGTCTCGCTCGTATTAATCTTCATATTTATAAAAATAATTTTCTTCCCGCTCTTGTCTTTCATCACCTCCTCGCCTCTCCCTTTAGTCGTCGTTGAATCCTGCTCAATGTATCATGAAGCTCCTTTTGAATCTTGGTGGCAAAGCAACGCACCCTTCTACGAATCACACGAAATAGAAAAATCAGACTTCCTCGCCTTCCCGTTCAAAAGCGGAGTAAACAAAGGAGACATAATATTTGTTTGGGGGCGCTCATCATACAAAAAAGGAGACATAATAATATTTGAAGCAGGCGCGAGAAATCCGCTAATCCACAGAGTAATCGCAACTTCTCCCTTCTCAACCAAAGGCGACCACAACACAGACCAACTCCCAATAGAAATCTCAATCCAAGAAGACTCAATAATAGGCAAATCTGCCGCGAGAATCCCTCTACTCGGCTGGCTCAAGTTGATCTTCTTTGAACCTCTCCGCTCACCACAGGAAAGGGGCTTCTGCAAATAACTAACAAGATTTATATAGTTTGAATAAGTAAATAGAAAGAAATTTATACAATAAAATGGAATTCTGCGAAAGATGCGGCTCAATGATTCTCATAAAAAATGGAAGGGCGGTCTGTGCCAGTTGCAACTACAAGCCGAAAAAAAAGCCAAAAATAGAAGCGTCTGAAACAATAAAGAAGCGCGATTCCGTCGCTGTTATAAATGAAGAAGCAAGCAGCACTTATCCAATCGTCCAGATAACCTGCCCAAAATGCAAGCACAAAGAAGCATACTTCTGGACCTCGCAAACCCGCTCCACCGACGAGTCAGAAACAAAATTCTACAAGTGCACAAAGTGCAAGCACACCTGGCGCGTCTACAGATAATTCTCAATAACTTTAAAAACAAATCACAACTAAAACTATAACAACAGACATTAGGAATTCCTCGGCTTTGTCTGTTGTTATATTCGAGAGGACTAAATAGCGGAGAGAATTATTTAGGTCTCTCGTTATATTATGGCTCTGTAGCTCAGCCCGGTTAGAGCACTGGACTCTTAACCTTTCAAATGCCAATCTGTAAGGGAAATCCAGGTGTCGTGGGTTCAAATCCCATCGGGGCCATTGCTATCGCAGATAGCAAATGATTTGAATGCGCCTTGGGTTCAAATCACTTCAATTTGCTATGCAAATTGAAGGATCCGAGAGCGAAGCTCTCGTGAGCCATCAGGGCCACTTGCATAAAAATTAAAAATGAAGCCACACTCTTAGCTCTATGCCAAAAGAATACAAAATAACTATTAACGTCTCAGGCATGCCGGCGTATGTGCTTGACGAACTGTTATCTGGAGGTTTCTACGGGAAAACACATGTCGAAATAGTTGAAAGAGTCTTGCTGGAAGGTTTAGAAGAAAAAGCAGAGGGATTGGGATTAAAAAAAAGAGATGCGGAAAAAAAAGGCTATATTCCAGAACAATGAAATTCAACTCCCAGCTCCAATCAGACATAGAAAAATACAAATCATATTTCATAATCGTGGAAGGAAAAAAAGACATCTCTTCCCTCAAAGCCCTAGGATTTCAAAAAGTCTACTCAATCCACGAATCTTCCGTATCACTCAAAGAAAGACTTGAAAAGCTCTCGCTCCTCGTAGAGAAAAAAGACAAAGTCTGCATCTTAACAGACCTCGACAAAAAAGGCAAACAGCTCTATCTCTTAATAAAATCAGAACTCAGCTCAATAGGCGGAATAAAAATTGACTCCTCTCTAAGAGGCATCTTGTTAAAAGCACACCTCTCGCACATAGAAGGGCTCAAAAAATTTATGGACAAATTAGGATCACAAAGTTCTTGAGTAATACCACACACTAAAGTGTGTGGTTTGTTTGAACT
>CAYIAU010000055.1:0-4984 GCA_964361465.1 Candidatus Woesearchaeota archaeon | reverse complement strand
CTAAGATAAAACCAAGCTTTATCCACACTCTAAAGAATGTGGTTTTATCTTTGGAGAAAAAATAAAATGACAAGAGAAATCCAAATCAGAGAAATTCCAGAAACAAGCTCGCCCAACTTCTCCATCTTCAACATCTGTAAATATGAAGCAATTGAAGAAACCAAAAATGGAAACGTCCTGCACGCCCGAACATACCCTATTCAAACAGAAACGTCAATATTGCTAATGTACGACCTCTCCCTCCACTCTGCAGAATACAGAAACCAAGTTTTCAGCTCCCTCCCCTACCACAAAAGAACCGAATCAAATTCTCTCCTCAAACAAAAACTCATCTCATTAATTAAAGAACGAATTCCCTTTTCTGAAATAGTATGACTCCCAATTCATTCCGAAAAGAACAAAAATATTTAAATAGTATATGTATACGTATATGTATATGTCAAAACTAATTAACATATCAAACGAAACATATAACAAATTAAAAGCAATAAAGGGCAAGGAAAGCTTCACAATCATAATTGAAAAGCTTATTGAAAAAAAATCCAACAAAGAAGAAATATTGAAATTTGCGGGTAAAATAAAATTTGATGAAAAAAGATTGAAAGAGTTGAAAGAGGGCTGGAAAAAATGGTCGAAAAAGTATGCATAGATTCTGACTATTTAATATCAATTCTGCATAATAAAGAATATCATAAATCAGTTTTACAATCTTTAGACGCTGAAATATATACAACCTCAATAAATATATTCGAACTGGAATACGGAAAAAAAGAAGGAGAGGATATCGTAGAATTAATATCAAAGTTTAACATAGTAGACTTTGACAAAGAATCTGCACAAATATCAGGAAGAATACTTTTATCTTTAAAAAAAGAAGGGCAAATAGTAGATTATAAAGATATTTTTATTGGAGCTATTTGTATAAAAAATGACTTGAGACTATTAACGGAAAACAAAAAGCATTTTGAAAGGCTAAAAAAATTCGGTTTACAGTTGGTTTAATATGTCCTTCCTAAACATCTTCTCCAGCAAAAAATCCCCTGAGAAAAAACCACTCCCAAAAATCACAATAGACAATCGCGAGAAAAACTCCCTCGTCGCTTCAGAACTCTCAAAGCTCGGCTTTCCAATAGAATTCAAACAGCTCCCTGTCGCCGACTATTTAGTAAACTCAATAGCAATAGAAAGAAAAACAATCTCGGACTTAAAGTCCTCAATAATAAACAAGCGCATTTTCTCCCAGCTCCTTGAACTAAAACAATACCCAAAACATCTCCTGATTCTTGAAGGTAACCTTGAAGAAATGCAAAACAACATCCGGCTCCACGAAAACGCAGTAAGGGGCTTCCTCCTCGCCGTCGGGCTAGAATACCATGTTCCACTCATCTTCTCCAAAAACGAAAAAGAAACAGCCCTCTACATCTCTGTCCTCACAAAAAAGCCGGAGAAAACTTCCCTCGCCCTCCGCCCCTCAAAAATATTCAAGTCAAAAAAAGAACAGCTCCAATTCATTCTTGAGGGCTTCCCAAACATAGGTCCTGCAAAAGCCAAAGCCCTCCTAAAAAAATTCAGCTCGCTAAAAGAAATAATCAACGCTCCTGTTGAACAACTCGCGGAAATTCTCGCAAAAAGAGCCGTTGAATTCAAGAAGCTCGTCTCATAGAACGATATCTCTCAAAAGCCTTATCAACATCAAAAAATAAAACCCTTTCCAAATAAGAACGATCAACCAAAGGCTTCCTCTCTCCAGAAATAACAACTATCCCCTCAAGCAACCTCTCGCTTTTTAAGTATCTAAAACAAGCTTCTCTCCTATCTAAATTCGCACTGAATATGTAAATAGTTCTCGGTTCGCTTTTCCTACTCCGTCTACACCGCCTTACAAGTAACCTCCCAGCATACCTCATAAAACCATCTCTATGCTCTCGTAATTCCATAAAAATCATTAATAATCAGAAATTATAAACTTAATGTCTTTCTGCACCATATTTCTCAACCGTCGTATAAACAGGCCCAGCCCTCCCCAAAACACTCTCCTTCAATTCAAACTCTCCAATCTTAAACTTCACTCTCCCAACACCCAAATTCACAACATGCTCCCTAAAACCAATCTTATCTTTAACATACTTAATCCGAGCAATCGTCAAGTGGCTCATAAATCTCTCCTCTTTCTTAAATCCAATCTCGCCTAAAACCCTGTCAATATCAGCTTGCAATTCAAAAACTTCCTTGCCATTCACTTTGCTCCAAACAATCCTCGGATTTCCCATTACATCAAAAGTCCCGCACTCTCCCAAGCGCGCATTAAATGAAGAAAACTCAACCTCTCTCAACTTCTCTCTAACTTTCCCCAACATCTCATCATCAAGCTCGCCCAAAAATTTCAAAGTCAAATGCAAATTATCAAGTTCAATTGTCTTGCCGATAAACGCCATTTTGTTCAGCTCTCTTTGTATCCTCTCTATCTCTTTAACAACCTCAAAAGGAAATTCAATAGCGGCAAAACACCTGTGAAGTCCCTCGCCGTCCATTTTTCTCAACTCTCACTTAGGCACAACAGAAGCAGTGCTGTAACCTTTCTTAATCAATTCCTTCGCCAGCCTCTTAACACTTCCTAAATCAACTCTCCTAATCCTCTCCTCATACTCATAATAATTCCCCGCATCTCCCGCGAGCTCTGCAAACATCAACTCATTCATAACACTTGAACTCTCCTCAGAAGTCACATCCCTTAATCCAATAACTCTCTGCTTCGCCTCCTCCAGCTCCTTCTCAGTCATCTTCTCCACATCAGCAAAGCCATTCAAAATCAATTTCTTCACTTCAGGCACTGCCTCCTTAGTTGTCCCAACATAAATCAAATAATTTGAATAATTCTTCTCAGCATCAATTGAACTCTTAACAGCGTAAGCAAGCCCTCTCTTTTCTCTTATTTCCAAAAATAATTTTGAACTCATTCCATTTGCAAGATAAGCATCTAAAACTTCCAGGGCATAATGCTCCTCATCATTCGGCAAAGGCGCGTGCACTCCAAAAACAAAATGCGCCTGATCCAAATCATTCCTCTCCTCAACACTCTCTCCTTTCTTCAATCCAATCTTTTTCATGCTCAACTTCTTTCCCTCAACAGCAAAATTCTTCTCCAAATAATCACAAACTTTTTCAAAGTCTGCATCTCCGACTATCGTAACAATATAATTCTCCGGAGAATAATGTCTCTTAAAATAATCAGCAACAAAATCCCTGTCCAATCCACTAACTGTCTCCTTGCTTCCGATTATCAATTCCCCAAATGGCTTCTCATACATATTCTTCTCAATCATTTCCATCGCGCTCCTCCTCGGCTCGTCGTGATACATTTTTATCTCTTCAAGAATAACTCTCTTCTCCTTCTCAAACTTCTCCGTGTCAAATTTAGGTTTCTTCAGCATATCTATCAAAATATCCAAGCCCGCAAACAAATGCTCTGACGGAATTTTAAACCAATAACTCGTAACCTCATGCGAAGTAAAAGCATTCAAAACGCCTCCCTTCTTCTCTATCTCCCTGGAAATATCTTCGTTGCTCCTTTTGGAAGTCCCTGTGAAAAGCAAGTGCTCAATCACGTGCGCAATTCCCTTTATCTCGCTCTCCTCAAAAGCAGCGCCAAATCTGTTCGTTATAGAAAAACTAACCACGGGCAAAGCCCTCTTCTCAAACAAAACAACCATTCCATTTTTCAATTTCCTCTTCATAAACTCCTGTTTCATCTCCCTTGATAAAACAAAGCATTAATAAACTTTCCCTAACTAAATAACATATGCGAAAACGCAAATCCCCTTTTGAAATATTGGAAGAAACCCTCGGATCCATTGGCCTCGGAGTCCTCTTATCTGGAATAATCAGGGCTTTTCTAATGTACTGAATAAAACTCTCCCAGAAAACCCAATCAAAAAACTTAATAAATTCTCCTTACTAAAAAATCACAAAGTTATTGAGTATGTTTGAACTCATCAAGAACTTTCAGTTCTTGAAGCTAAGATAGAATCAATAAAAATAAATTTCGCTGACATTTAAAGATAAAAACATAAAATGCCAATCAACGCCTCGCCAGAATATTACAAGACAGAAAAAGAATATCTCTCAGCTAAAACCTTAGAAGATAAAATCTACTGGCTTCAGGAATTAATTCGCGTCGCCCCAAAGCACAAGGGGTCTGAAAAGCTCCTCGCGGAATTCAAAACTCGCCTGAAAAAACTGAAAGAGAAACAAGAAAAATCAAAATCCTCTGGAAAGTCCTCGCAAAAAGGCATAAAAAAAGAAGGCTACCAATTTGCCCTCGTCGGTCTGCCAAACTCTGGCAAGTCCTCTCTCCTCGCAAGACTGACAAACGCTTCTCCCAATGTCTCACAAAATCCTTTCTCAACATCAACCCCACAAATCGGAACATTAATCTACCAAGGCGTCCACTCCCAAATAATAGACCTCCCTTCGCTCGGCTCTGAATCTCTCGATATGTCAATAATAAACACTGCAGACTGCCTGCTCATAGTAATAGAATCTCTCTCAGATTTAGAAACAATCTCTCCCTATCTAAAAAAAGCAAAAGGAAAAAAATTAATAATCTTCAACAAGGCAGACCTTTTCTCTCTAGAAGAATTAAGGAAACTCGCCGAGCAAATAAAAAGCAAACGTCTGGAAGGAGCAATCGTCTCCACTAAAAATGGACAAGGCATCGACGTCCTCAAACAACTCCTCTTTCAGCAAATGGAAATAATCCGCGTTTACACAAAACTCCCTCGCCAACCAAAAACAGAAGAGCCAATAGTCCTCACTACCGGAAGCACAGTCAAGGACGCAGCAGAAAAAATCCTCAAGGGCTTCTCGCAAAAAATCAAAGAGAGCAGAGTCACCGGCCCGAGCAGCAAATTCCCGAACCAAAAAGTCGGGCTCGCCCACGTCCTAAAAGACAAAGACATTATAGAATTTCACACTGGATTATAAT
>CAYIAU010000054.1:0-5096 GCA_964361465.1 Candidatus Woesearchaeota archaeon | reverse complement strand
CCAACCTCTCATAAAACTCATCCGCCTTTTGATAAGTGGCATCCAACAATAAATTAACATACTTTTTCCACTTTTGTCTTGGATTAACCCTTACAAATTCAGCCCATCTTTCCACTTGTTCCATATGTATTTTATCTCTCATGTTTTAGCCTTAATCTCCTTATTTTATCTTTAATTTCTTCTATAAGATTATTATCTATCTTATCTTTATATATTATTCTAAGATGTTTTGCATCCTCCATGTCCTTATCTCCCTTAAGTAATTCCTCCTTAAATGCTACATTAAACTCTATTGAAGAAAACCAGATATCTAACCCTGTGAACTCAAATTTTCTCCGAGTATTTATTTGCAATTCATCAATTTCGTCTTTAACAAATTTAACCTCCATTTCTGGAGGCAGCAAATCATCTCTCCACACATATCTTATGCTGTCGCCTCTATCAAGATAATCATAAATATCACTTGCCATTGAAGATTGCATGCATATAAACCCGCTGTTTATTAATTCATTATGAAATTTCTCAAATCTTTCAAATGGAACTCTTTCAATTATCATATCAATATCTTCTGTAGTTCTTCTCCTTCCATGAGAAATAGCAACAAACCCGGAAACAACTATATACCTTGCATGCTTCTCGGCAATTTTACAAAACTTCTCTGCAAACCTATCAAGTATATTTTTGTCACCAATCCCTCTGTTCATATAATAACTAAAAACTGATAGTATATAACTATTAACTACAATTAAAGCGTAGTAAATTCCTAAAACAAACTTCTCTGCTCGCTCTTCCCTCTTCCCTGAAGCTTTGGCTCTTAAAGCGAAGGTTAGAGAAAATCTGCTAAAATAAAGAACTCTGAGCAGATTTTCTCTTTACCGCTTTCAGTTTCCCCAGCTGCTTCTCAACTCTTTCCTCGCTAAAATCATGCTCTCGCACTAAAATTTCTTTAATCCGTGATTCGTCCAATCTAGGAAACTTCACCTTTTCGCGGGAAACATTCGGCTTCTTGAAAATTTCAAAAATCTCTTTCCAGTCAAAATCTAATCTCCCCTGCTCTTCCAGCTCCTTGAAAATATTCACGGGAAATTTCTTCTCCTTCACAAGAGCCAAAGCTTTTTTAGGCCCAATCCCAGAAACCCCTCCAGGATTAAAATCAGTCCCCACCAAAATAGCCAAGCAAATAAGCTGATCAGGATCAATCCCCAATAAATTCAGAACTCCGCCGTATTCAATAATCTCAGGAGAAATATAAACCTGTCCAGAAACCGTCTTCCTCCGTCTAGCCAAAGTCAAATTCTGAATCAATCTCTTCCCGCCAACAGCCAAAGCATCGTAATCCTGCGAGCCACCAGCCCACGCCTCATCTCTCTTAACCAATTCAGCAAACTGCATCTCTCCTTCAGAAGGTGCCTGCACAACAGCAACACCCATCGCCTACAAAAGCTCCTTACTCTCTTCAATCATCTATGCACTAATTCGCGTCATTCCGCGAGCATACTTGCCCATCGCCTCAACATCCTCCTCCTCCCGCGCCCTCTCATATCGCTCGCTCGCAGCAGCCTTCGCGCTCTCTCGTATCTCTCTCGTCTTCCCCTTCAGCACATGATATTCCCCATCAAAAACATAAATCAACTTAATCCCTTCGCTCAAAAGAGAAATATTCCTGTAAAAAAGCCCTGACAAATGAGAAGTCACTCTCCGATGATTGTCCATCAATGGCGTCCCATCTGGCTGCCTTATTGAACTCAAGAACTGATAAATCGCATTAAACGCATCAACAGCTATAACTTTCCCCTTCAGCTCGGAAAACTCCACAGCCTTCCGCGGCACAATATCTCCTATCTGTAATCCCATTCGCAATCCTACAATAAGACACAGCTACTCTAACTTGTGTCCTATTTTTAAATAGAGAGCTTCGCCTATTATAAGACAGAGCTTCTCAAACTGCTGTCCAATTTTATTATAAAACACAGCTACTCTAAATTGTGTCCTATTTCCAAACAAAAAGCTTGCCTATTATAAGACAGAGCTTTTCGAACAGCTGTCCAATTTCCAAACAAAACAAAGATTAAATAATTATCTGCGCCCTTTTTTCAAAGCAAGACGACAAACTTTTCTAAATTCCTGCCCTTTTGCTCTAATGCGTTCTCCGAGAAACTCTTAACGCTCCTCTTCCAGTATCAACACTAACATCAAGTTCAGGATTAAACTCCAAAACATCCTCTCCAATTCCCTTTAGATATCTCGCAAGATATTCTCCAAAATCTCCTTTAACTTCCCCATTAAACAAACGAGTATACTCAACCAAATTAGTGCTCACCGTCGCATTTTGAACATTTAAGCCCTTTGTAAAGCTAAAAATAACTCTATATGAAAGATCACTATGCCCCTTCTTGTTTAACTGCTCAACTCTTGAGCTAACATCAACACTACCAAGACGAGCAGCTGTTCTACTCAACCGCTCAGCAAAACCAAGAACATCCTCTGCTTCAGTAACATTCCGCCCTCCATACCTCCTCCCAAAAGAGCTGGCATAATCCATTCTTTCCATTTAGAATTAAAGAAAAGAGACTTTTTAAAGTTTGTTTAATTATAATTCAAATGAAAGCATTCGTAGTTTATTCAACCTACCTCCATCAAGACGAAGAAACACTCGTTCAGTTATTCGGAAGGCTGGAAAACGGACAATCATTCGTCTCACAAAATAAAATAGAACCATACTTCTTCATCCAGCAAAAAGATTTGAAGAAAGCGCAGAAATATCTCGCAAAATTCAAAGTTGAAAAGTCCAATTTCACAAACTTTAAAGGCGTCCCAGTAATAAAGCTCTCCTCAAAAACGCAGACAGAACTAAACAAATTGTATGAGGCGCTCCACAAAACAATTGAAACATACGAAGCAGACATAAAGCCGCACATGAGATTCCTGATGGACCTCAACATAAAAGGCGCAGTTGAAATTGACGGCTCTTATCAATCCTCTGAAAAGATAGACAGAGTTTATCACGAGCCAAATCTCTCGCCGCTGAAAGAACCCTATTTCCCAAAATTAAAAATCCTCTCAGTAGACACTGAATCCGGAGAAAAAGGAGAGCTATTCTGCATCTCTCTCTTTTCTGAAAAAATAAAAAAAGTCTTTATGATAACTCCCCACAAATTAACAAACGTGATAAACTGCTCTGATGAATACGACTGCTTAAACAAAGTCCGCTCTGAAATCCTAAAAATAGATCCTGACATAATAACTGGCTGGAGTTTCATAAACCACGACCTCAAGCACCTCGAAGAGCTCTTCCAAAAAAACAAACTCGCATTTGACATTGGGAGAACAAACGAAGCCCCAAGAATAAGAATTGAGTCAAGCTTCTTCCGCAACTCAACAGCAAAACTCGCCGGCAGACAAGTGATAGACTCTCTCTCACTACTCAGAGACCCATTCATAAAAGAAGCCCCGTCAATAAAATTCGCAGACTTCGAATCCTACACCTTAGAAGACGTCTCCCAATCACTCCTAAAAAAAGGAAAGCTGATAAAAGGAAAAGACAGGCACGAAGAAATAATCTCACTCTACAAATCAAACTCTCCAGCAAAACATCAAAAACTCGCAGACTACAATCTCCTCGACGCACAGTTAGTTTATGAAATACTTGAAAAAACAAAAATCATAGAACTCGCAACAGAACGCTCTCAGCTCACAGGCCTTCCACTAGACAGACTAACCGGCTCAATCGCTGCCTTTGACTCTCTCTACATAAGAGAAGCCCACGCAAAAAACCTCGTCTCCCCGACGCTAAAATTTTCGCAAAAAGAAGAAAGAATAAAAGGCGGATATGTCTCTCCCTCACAGCCCGGCATCTACCAAAATGTCCTCGTTCTTGACTTCAAATCCCTATATCCGTCAATAATAAAAACCTTCAACATAGACCCAGCGTCGCAATTGCCCTCAAAACAAAAAGACGCAATAGAATCCCCAAACAAAGCCTACTTCAAAAACACCGACGGCATCCTTCCCGCAATAATTGAAAAACTCCATCAAGCAAGGGAAAAAGCAAAAAAAGAAAAGCGCGAGCTCTCATCATACGCAATAAAAATAATAATGAACTCATTCTTCGGGGTCCTCGCCTCGCCCAACTGCCGTTACTTCAACTTAGATATGGCAAACGCAATAACACACTTCGGCCAGTTCATAATAAAACTGACAGCAAAGCAGATAGAAGCCGAAGGACACAAAGTGATTTATTCCGACACCGATTCTGTTTTCCTCGAAACAAAACTCTCCTCAAAAGAAAAATCTCTCGCGCTCGGAGAAAAAATACAAGAAAACATCAACGAGTTCTACAAAGATTACGTGAAAAAAAACTACTCGCGCAATTCGTTCCTTGAGTTAGAATTCAAAAAACTCTACCTCTCATTTATGATGCCAAAAATCCGCGGCTCAGAAGCAGGCGCAAAAAAGCGCTACGCCGGCTTAGTTGAAGAAGAAGGAAAGGAAAAAGTTGAAATCGTCGGCTTAGAGGCAATCCGCGGCGACTGGACAGAAGCAGCACAGGAATTTCAAGTCTCTCTCTTAGAGAAAGTATTTCACAACGAGCCAGTTGAAGAGTTCATTCTCTCATACATAAGCAAATTAAAGTCAGGAAAACTCGACGAAAAATTAGTTTACAAAAAGTCAATCAGAAAAAATCTTTCTGCCTACACTAAAACAACCCCTCCTCATGTCAAAGCAGCACGCCAGCTCAAAACTCTGGACTCAAACATAATTCAATACTACATAACAACAAACGGCCCAGAACCAATTCAAAAGCGCAGGCACAAAATTGACTACAAGCACTACATAGACAAACAGCTCAAGCCAATCGCCCAGCAAGTCCTCGTCTTATTCAACAAGGATTTCGACGACGTCGTAAAAGGCAGCAAGCAAGCCAAACTATTTTAAACTTCCTCCTCTTGTTTTTATAACAATTTTCCACCAGACTTCTCGCACATCATCTTCTCCAAATTTAAAACCAAATGGAATTCTAATCCTCAGAAACTCTACTTAGAAAAATCACAAAGTTCTTGAGTAATACCACACACTAAAGTGTGTGGTTTGTTTGA
>CAYIAU010000053.1:0-5142 GCA_964361465.1 Candidatus Woesearchaeota archaeon | reverse complement strand
TCTACTGTGTGGTTTCTTGATAACACACCCACGGACAGCGCTGAATGGAGCACTTGTCAGGAAGCCTCAGCGGATTTGGGAGTCGGCTCCGTCGTCACCGGACGCTGGTGCACCAGCGCCTCCGGATCAGCCACCAAGGCGGACATTTGGAGCGTGGCACTGCACGAAATGGGTCATACCTTGGGTTTGACCACTAGCCTAAGCACGTATTACGACGAAACTTTTTTTGATAGCAATGTCATGGTGACTTCCCCGCGGCCCTTTGCTGGCTCAGTTATCAAGACAGTGCCACTTGAGAGCCATCTCAATTATCCACAAGCATTGATGACAGAATCGTTCTCCAATGGCAAGCGTTACCTACCTTCTGAAGCAGATATTCTCGCTATTGCCGAGGTCAATGAATACGTTCAAATAAATCTCAATCCAATTTGACCTGGACAACAAGTCTTCAAGCAAAGTTAGGTTCTGCTTTTTCAAAGCAGAAAGTTTATAAAGCTACTTTTTATTTGTAAGTGAACCGATGAAGCTCGGAGCGGAGGTCAAATGGCTGACTTCTATAATATTGTTGAAAAAGCACGAAAGACAGGAAAAATTGATAAGGGAACGAATGAAGTGACAAAGGCAGTTGAACTTGGAGTCGCTAAGCTTGTTGTTTATGCTGCTGATGTTGAGCCGAAGGAAATTGTTGCGCACTTGCCTGAGTTGTGCAAGGAGAAGGGGATTCCTTGCTTTGAGGTTGATTCCAAAGAGAAACTTGGTGTTGCCGTCGGTATTCCTGTAAAAACTGCAGCTGTTGCGGTTATTGTTGCCGGCGAGGCGGATTCTGATATTTCTCAGTTGAAGAAAGGAGTTAAGTAAAATGGCAAAGGTGCAAAGAGTTAGGGACAAGACTTCTGAGGGTTCTTCTAGTATGGTGAGGTTGAGCGAGGGTGAGCCGGTTAATGCTGTTGTTGAGCAGCTTATTGCAAGAACAGGGGCGCGGGGAGAAGTGACGCAGGTTATTGTTAAAGTGCTTGCGGGGAGAAATGAAGGGAGAAGCATGAGAAGAAATGTTAAGGGGCCTGTGAGAATTGGAGATTTGTTAACTTTGCGAGAGACAGAAATTGAGGCGAGAAGGATTAGAGGGAATAGGGGGAGGAGTGTTTGAAATGGCTAAGAAAATAGGAGAGTTTAGAGAAATTTATACTAATACTTATGGAAGAGATACTTTTGAAAGGCTAATTCAAAATTTTTTTGGACAGAGAGTTGATTTGCGTGGATTTTCTTTTAGGGATGCTGAAGAGGGCGTTGATATTAGAGAGAAGGAGTTAGATAAGGGATATTTTTTTACTGCTTCTTTGGAAGGAGAAGATTTTGTTGGAGCTATGCTTGAGGCAGAGGAAAGGTATAAGAGAGAAGGATGCAGAGTGTGTTTGGATTTTGTGGATTATGACGATAGAATAGCGGGCTTTATGTGGAGGGTTCAAAATGGCTAAATGTTCATTTTGCGGGAAGGACGAGAGCGCGCACAAGGGGCTGCATTTAATCAGGAATGAGGGAATTGTTAGTTATTTCTGCTCTTCAAAATGCAGGAAGAATGCTTTGAAGCTGAGAAGAGATAAGAGAAAAGTGCGATGGACAGAAGCTTTTCATATTGTGAGAGAGAAGGCGAGGACAAAGGTTTCTGCTGGTGAGAAGAGTGTTTAAAATAAAAACTAATCGAGAGCAAGACTTATCCAAAGATAAAACCACATTCTTTAGAGTGTGGATAAAGCTTGGTTTTATCTTAGCTTCAAGAACACTCATAAATTCGTGTTCTTGACAGCCATCAAGAATGCAAATCTTCAGCATTCTTGAGGTCTCACAAAGTTCTTGAGTAGTTTGAACTTTGTGATGAAGATATAATAATTAAGATGATAAATGAAATAGATGAACAAAAAAGAAAGCACATTGAGTTAATGATTGAGGGAGCTAAAGGAACTGCTGAAGAAAGTTTAAAGATTACCAAAGAATTTGAGGCAATTGAGAAAGATTATCTGGGTTTTAGATAGCCAAGCAAAGTTGGAAAATAATGCCTCCAAATTAGTTTATCGACGACAAAACGGGCAAAAGGTTTATAAACCGAGTTTCATTTTTACTGCTGAAATTTGGAGCTAATTTCTAAGATGGTTGCCAAAGACAAACAAGAAGGTAGCAAAGCGTATTCCTCTGAGAAGATAAGAGTACTGGAAGGACTTGAAGGGGTGAGGCACAGGCCCGCGATGTATATCGGGAGTACTGGGAAGTCTGGGCTGCATCATTTGGTTTATGAAGTTGTGGATAATTCTGTTGATGAGGCGATGGCGGGCTATTGCGATTTGATTGAGGTGACTCTGAATAAAGACGGGAGCGTGAATGTTAAGGATAATGGGCGGGGGATTCCTGTTGAGCCGCATCCTGTTTACAAGAGACCAGCGCTTGAGATTGTCGTGACGAAGCTGCACGCCGGCGGAAAGTTTGATAAGGGAAGCTATGCAGTTTCAGGGGGCTTGCACGGAGTTGGAATTTCAGTTGTCAGCGCTTTAAGCAAGAATATGAAAGTCGTGGTTAGAAGAGGAGGGAAAGTTTATCAGCAGGAATATAAGATTGGCAAGCCGAGTTATGAGCTGAAAGTTGTCGGAAGCGCTGACAAAGACGAGACAGGGACTGAAGTTACTTTTATTCCTGACGAGACGATTTTTTCTGACACTAAATTTGATTTTTCTGTTTTGGAGACGAGGTTCAGAGAAATTGCTTTTTTGAACAAGGGAGTTAAGATTTCCTTGAAGGACGAGAATTCAGGCAAGAAAGAAGTTTTTCATTATGAAGGCGGATTGATAGAATTTGTGAAATGGGTGAATAGGAGCAAGGAGGCGCTGCACAAGCCGATTTATTTTGTTAGAGAAGAGAGCAAGGTTGTTGTTGAGTGCGCGGTGCAGTATAACTCTGGCTATCAGGAAAATGTCTTGGCTTTTGTTAACACGATTAACACGGTTGAGGGAGGGACGCACGTTGTCGGCTTCAAGACAGCTTTGACGAGGGCTATTAACGATTACGCTAATAAAAATAGTTTAATCAAGAACGGCAACTTGACTGGAGATGATGTTCGTGAGGGGTTAACTGCGATTGTTTCTGTTAAAGTGCCTGAGCCGCAGTTTGAGGGGCAGACGAAGACTAAATTGGGGAACAGCGAAATCAAAGGGATTGTTGACAGCGCTGCGATGGCTTCGCTCTCAGAATTTTTTGAGGAGAATCCTGTTATTGCGAGGAGGATTGTCAATAAGGCGCTTGAGTCGCAGAAGGCGCGGAATGCGGCGAGGAAAGCGAAGGAGCTTGTTAGGAGAAAGAATGCTTTTGGGATTGGCGGCTTGCCTGGGAAATTGGCTGACTGCTCGAGGAAGAAAGCAGAGGAGACAGAGGTTTTTATTGTTGAGGGAGATTCTGCGGGAGGCTGTTTTTCCGGAGAAACAAAAATAGCATTGACAGATGGCAGAGACATCCCATTTAAAGAATTAGTAAAGGAATATGTTCAAGGAAAAGAAAATTTCTGTTATACAATAAAAAAGGACGGCTCTTTGGGGATAGAAAAAATCAGAAATCCAAGAATTACAAAGAGAAACTCAGAGGTAATTAAGTTAATATTAGATAATGGCGAGGAAATTATTTGCACACCCGATCATAAATTTATGCTTAGAGACAGCACATACAAGCAAGCAAAAGAACTGACTAAAGCAGACTCTTTAATGCCACTGCATAAAAGAAACTCGAAAGTTGGAGGCAGAATAACTATTGATGGTTACGAAATGGTCTGGGATCCAAAAAAAACATGGGTTTTTACACATCTTTTAGCAGATGAATATAATATGAAAAATAAAAATTACATAAAGCAACAAGGTGAACACAAACACCATATTGATTTCAACAAACGCAATAATAATCCTTCAAATATTATAAGGTTAAGTAAAGAAGACCATCTAATTCTTCACACAAAGCATTTGGAAAAAACAATTCATAGATGGGATGTCAAAGAAAAAGCTAGACAGGCACACAAAGATCCTGAATATAGGAAGAAGGTAAAAGATTGGGCGACAAAACCAGAAGTTAAAAGTTTATTGTCAAAGAAAGCAAGAGAACAATGGCAAGATTCGGAATATAAAGAATTCATGGTACGAAAATTCATACATTTCTATAATACAAATAAAGAATACCGCGAAAAAAATAATGAACAACTTAACAGAGAGCAAAAGGAGTACTGGGCTAATTCAGCAAATAGAAGAAGAGCATCAGAAAAAGTTAAACAGTTCTTTAGGGAAAACCCTGATGCAAAAGAATATCTTTCAAATTTGGCAAGAGAGCAATGGCAAGATGAAGCGCTGATCTTATGGAGAAGAAAAAAGACAAGCGAGCAATGGACTCCCGAATTTAGAAAACAAAGAATGAAAACGTATAACAGAACATACTACGAGAAAACAATAAAATTTATGAAGTCGGTTTTTGAGAATTATGGAAACTTGAAGGAGTTCGATAATATAAGAATTATGGAAGACGACAAAACAATTCTTAGTCTAAATACTTTTCTGAAGAGATTCTTTGGAGGAGATGAAGAAAAGATGATAGAGTCTATGAGAAACTACAACCATAAAATAAAAAAGATTGAATGGCTGAGAGAAAAGATTGATGTTTATGATATAGAAGTTCCGGAAACACATAACTTTGCTTTAGCCTCTGGTATTTTTGTGCATAACAGCGCGAAGCAGGCGCGCAATAAAGAGATTCAGGCAATCTTGCCGTTGAAGGGAAAGATACTTAATGTTGAGAAAGCGAATCCTATCAAGGTTTTGTCTAATGAAGAGATTTCAAATTTGATTACTGCGATTGGAACAGGGATTGGCGAGCAGTTTGACATTTCTAATTTGAGGTATTCAAAAGTTATCATAATGACAGATGCTGATGTTGACGGCGCGCATATTAGGACTTTGCTCTTGACTTTCTTTTTTAGATTTATGCCTGAGCTGTTAAAGAATGGGAATATTTACATTGCTGTTTCTCCGCTTTACAGAGTTAGGAAGAGGCAGATTCATTATATTTATTCAGACGACGAGCTTAAGAAGATGGTTAGATCGGAAGAGCGTCGTGTAGGGAAAA
>CAYIAU010000052.1:0-5347 GCA_964361465.1 Candidatus Woesearchaeota archaeon | reverse complement strand
GGTCTCTCGTTATAGTATCATTAATTCTTTAATAGCAAAAATTCAGAACTGCAAAACTTTTTAAACGCCCCAAATATCTACCTCTATGGAAAACTATCAAGAACTACTTCAACTAAGCCAGGCTCTTGAAAAGGTTTATAAGAAGATTTAAGAAATAACAAGACGCTTGCGTCTTGAACTTGTCAACTTTTACAAGTTGCCAAATCTTCAAGCAAAGTTAGGTTTGGACTTCGTCCAAAAGTTTATAAATCGTGCTGATTTTTGGGAAAGATGTTTGAACGAAACAGAAGAATGAAATGGGGAATTTTGGCTGGCGCTGTTTTTTTAATTCTAATTGTGGGATATGCACTTGGTTCAAAGAGTTTGACAGGGAATTCTGTGAGTGTTGAGGAATATGATTCTCTTCAGGAAGAGACTTCGAGCATTCAGCAGGAACTTGAAGAGTTGAAAACTGCCAACGAGGAGATTGTTTTGCAACTTGGTAATCTTAAAGCAGAGAATGTGCAGTTGAATAGTAAGATAGAGCAGTTTGAGGATGCTTCTGAGGGGGATGAGAGGTGCAAGGATTTAAGGAACGATAGGGATAATAAAGAGGATGATATAAAGGATTTGGAGGACGAGATAGATGAGCTAAAGGCAGACATTGACGAGAAAGAGGCAGACGGGGATGACACGACTGATTTGGAGAATGAGCTGGACGACAAGGAAGCTGAGCTTGACAATTTGAAAGAGGATCTTGATAATATAAAAAAGGATATTGAGGATGAGGGGTGTTAGTTCTACCAAAAAGTATATAAAGAGTTATACATTCTGTTTAAACATGGGAGTTTATGATGGTTGAAGTGGAGTTAAAGGAGTGGGGAAATTCTGTAGGGGCTATTTTGCCAGCTGAACTACTAAGGAGACTAAAGTTGAGAAAGGGCGACAAAGTAAATATAGAAATCGTTGCTAAAAAAAGAGTAGATGGTTTTGGTGTTTGTAGAGGAGCTGAAAGTTTTGAGGAGGAAAGAGAGAGGCATAAGGAATTATGGGACTAAGGAATGGATTATATAATTGATAGTTATGCTTGGGTAGAGTATTTCTTAGGGAGTGGTAAGAGCGAGGTTATGAAAAGACTTCTTTTAAACGAGAAAAATCTCTTCTTTACAGTGGAATGTTGTCTTGCTGAGATAAAAGGATGGGCATTGAAAAATGATAGGGATTTTGATAAACTTTTTTCCATAATCAAAGCTGATTCTACAATATTAGAAGTTACAGAGCACAACTGGATTGATGCTGCTGAGGAAAGGTTTGAGCAAAGGAAAACTCGTAAGGACTTTGGATTGATAGATTCGGTAATTCTTACAAAGAAAAAAGAATTAAACTGCAAGATTATATCTGGTGATAAGCATTTTGAAGGAATGAAAGATGTTTTATTTTTGAAATATTTAAAGAAAAACTAATCTTTGTTTTTCAGTATGACTTTTTCAACATCTGCGTTCTTGACTTTCTTGAGAGCTGACTGGAATTGTTTCGTGAAGGCGAGGACGTGTTTTTCAAACAGCGATTTCATCTCTGCTGTTGAGAGGATGCCTTTGCGGTATTGCTCGGCTAGTTTTTCTGATTCATCTGGCGTGAGGAAAAGGTATTTTAGGTAAAGGAAAGCGACGTCGACGTCGGGGTTGCCGCCTTTTTTCTTGTGCTCTTCAAGGGTTTTCTGCCCGCCTGAGAACGCTCTTGCTATTTTTCTCTTTATTTCTTTTTCAGAGTCGTTTAGGAAAAGCGCGTTGTTTCGTGATTTTGACATTTTTTCTCCGTCTATTCCTGGAAGAAATAGGGAATGTAGAATTGCTGGCTTTTGATAATTTAAACGAGAGGCAATGTCTCTTGATATTCTGATGTGTGCGTCTTCGTCTGGGCCGATCGGGACGAGGACATTTTTTATTCCGAACTGCTCTTGTGGGAAGAGGATATGCGCTGACTGGACCGCGGGATAGAAATGCAAGCCGATGTTCTCTTCGTTTTTGTAGCCGTAAGCTGCTTTTATCTCTGAGAGATTAACTTTTGTTGAGAGTTTTACTGCGAGGTTGTAGATGTTGGTGTAGACTTGGTCAATTATAATGTGGGTTGTTGTTGGAGAGAAGCCGTAAGCTAAGAGCTCTTTTGCTAGTTGGAGCGCGTTTTTTAGGGCTTCTTCTTGAGAGAGGGCTTTTCCCGAAACATAAGATTCGTCGTCTGAGATTGGTATGAAGACTGACAAATTGTATTTTTTCTGGAAGAATAAGTTGGTATCAAAAATTACCTTGTGCCCTAAGTGGAGCGAGCCGGACGCGTTGACGCCTGAGACAATCGCGCATTTCTCGCCTTTTTTTAGAGCAGAGAGGAATTTGTTAAAGTCGCGGTGTGAGACGAGCACGCCGGTTTGGAAAGCGTAGAAATCAGGCTTCTCGCTAAGGGAATCAAGAGGCTCTGCGCCGAATTCTTTTATTAGTTTTTCGTTGTCTATTTCCATAAGGATTATTGTCCTTGATTGTATTTAAAGATTTACAAAATAAATCTTTGACCCTCGCTTTAAAAGATAAATTGTAGTTTTAAAGTTTAGGAATATTTATATATGAAATTAGGTTTGAACATACATGAAAAAGAGTTTAGTGTTCGTGTTTTTGCTTGTTTTTGGTGTTCTGATGAGTGGCGTGGTGAGTGCAGATGTTTTTATCGGGCCGACAGAAAGTTTTTATCATTTGGGAGACGAGCTGAATTTCACTGTTACTTTGGGACCCCTTGCTAACGCAAATGATTTCTTGAGTGTGAAGATGATTTGTGTTGTGCCAACTTTTGTCAGCTCTTCTACTGGGAATGAATCAGAGAACAACGAAAGCTCTGTTAAAAGTCTTGAGGGTCTAAGCCAATCAGAGGTTGAGATTTACAAAAGTCCTTACAGCGTAAAGGCGGGAGCTGAGAAGAAAATTGACATTTCTGCGAAGCTTGACAAATTTCTTGTTGGGGATTTGAGAGGGATTTGCACACTAAGAGCAAATTATAATGGGGAGGAGGCAAACAGCAAGGAGTTTGAGATAAATAGAGAGTTGGAAGTTGATGCAGTTGTGAGCGGAGTTGTTTTTCTGCCTGGAGACAATGTTGGAATAAAGGGAAGCGCTTATAGACTGAATGGGGTTCCTGTTGAAGGATTTGCAGAGGCGACAATTAGCGGAGCGGGAGTTAGTGTTTCAGGAGTAGTTGGCAAGGGAGAGTTTGAGCTGAATTTTAGCATCTTGAAAGATATGCCTGCTGGAAAATACAAAGTCGTCGTGAGAGCTTATGAGAAAGATGAAAATGGCGAAATAATAAACGAGGGCTTTAGTGAGGCAGCTCTTCAAGTTGAGCAGGTTATCAGAAAGGTAGAGATTTCTTTTGAGAGCTCTTCTGTCACGCCAGGAAGCGATTTTAGTTATTCAGTTAATTTATACGACCAGGCGGGCAGCCCTATGGCGGAGGATGTTACTATCAATATTTACAAGCCAGACAAAAGCGAGTTCTCGGAGGAGCTTGTGAGGGCAGGAGAGAAAAGAGTTTTGAAGACAACAAATGAGTTTGAGCCAGGTTATTGGGAAGTTACGACGCAGATAGGCGAGCTGGAGAGAAGCAAGATATTCTTAGTTGAGAATTTAGAGCTGGCTTCTTTTGTGCTGGAAGATAATAGAACTTTGGTTGTAACAAACATAGGGAATGTTAGATACAAAAAGCCAGTTGAAATAAGGATTGGGGGTGTCAGTGAGGTAAGAGAGTTAGATTTGGATTTGGGCGAGGTAAAGAAGTTCAAGTTGTCTGCGCCAGATGGGAGCTACAAGATAGAGATTAATGACGGAAATATAGCAGAGAGTTTAGGAACTACTTTCCTGACTGGAAGGGCGATTGGAATAAGCGGTGCTGGTTTGTTGAGCGGACTGAAGGAAAAGTTCTTTCTTTTAGTGTGGATTTTTGCGATCGCGATTGCTGGCATAATTGCCTTTATTTTGTATAGGAAAATTAGGAATAAAGCTTATTTTGAAAAGACGCCGCAACTTGTGAGGTCGGTTGGGGTTGATACCCAAAGCCCAAAGAAGAAACTGGGACTTTGGGATGTTAAAGAGAAAGAGAATGATGCAATTAGTTCGAGTGTGATTGAGCAGGGAGTTAGACAAGAGTGCAGTGTGGTTAGTTTGAATTTGAAGAACTTGAGAGAGGTGTATTCTTTTGATAAGGAAGTAATCAAATCAATTGACAAGGGGCTGTTTAAAGCGAAAGATGCAAACGCGAAGATTTATGTCAGCGGGGATTATAGGATAATGATTTTCTGTCCTGTGATGACAGGCGAGGCAGACAATAATGTGCGCGCTATTAATTCTGCCAAATATATCGGAGAGGTGCTGAATGAGTATAACGTCGGACACGACAAGAAACTGGATTATGGAATTGGAGTTAATATCGGAGATATGATTATTGAGAGGAAGGAAGGGAAATTCAGATTCAGTTCTGTTGGGAACACTATTTCGCTTGTTAAGGGAATTTCTGTTAAGTCAACTGGAGATGTCTTGATTTCAAAGAATGTGCATAACAGAGTCGTAGGCAAGGTGAAGAGCGAGAAGCATCCAGGGGAAGATTACTGGATTGTGAAGAGCGTTTCAGACAGGGGAAAGTATTCTGGCTTTGTTGAGAGATACAAGACTAAATCTTGAGCAGTCTTTCTTCGTCCAAATAATAGCCGTCGTGGCCGGTTTCGCAGGGGAAAAGCGAGGCTATTGCGATTATGTCATATTTGTTTAGTTTTATTTCCTGTGCTGTCTTTATGATGTGGGCTTTTAGGCATTGGGGGCAGCATCGGTGAATTGGTTTGCGCTCTTTGATTGTGTTTCCTATAACTGCAAGAGAATTTCTTTCAGTGAACTCTTCAATCTCTTCTAAGAGGGCTTCTGGCAAGAATATCTTTCTTTCCTGATTTGTAATTAATTCTGATAATCTTGTCTGATAAAGGGCTTGTGCTGTGAAAGAGAGATGTTCAGAAGCCAGAGAATTTTTTTGAGTCATTTTGATAATGTTGTTCAAGAAGCGGTTGGAAAATGAGCTTACTTGCACAACGCCAGAATGAAATTTTTAGAGTTTATGCAGACGCAAGTAGGGCACTTGAAAGAATACGCTTGCCAGTTTCTTCTTGTTGTTTGCATAGTATTAGAAGGGGGAGGGGATTTATAAATCTTATGTTTGTGTGAGTTGTTAAGTAAACGATGCCTATAACATTTGGCTTAAACAATCCGAAGGGCTCGAGCGGAACGAAGTGACCTCGAGAGTTTTAATTTTTCTCTTAGAGGAGGATGGTTCCTACGACCATTTA
>CAYIAU010000051.1:3666-5468 GCA_964361465.1 Candidatus Woesearchaeota archaeon | reverse complement strand
AAGTTTATTCTTCTCTTCACTCTCAGGAAACAGAAGAGAAAACAAAAGCGGAGTAATAATCATAATCGCCTCAATCGTCGCAGCTATCTTGGCTCCTTTACTAGCGCATCTCGTCTCGCTCGCAATCTCGCGAAAAAGAGAATTCACAGCAGACGCGACAGCAGTAAAATTCACGCGCTACTCCCCAGGCCTAAAATCAGCTCTCCAAAAAATCAAGCACGAGCATCTTTCTGAACAAGACAAGAAGCGCTATCCTCAAGCCGTCGCCCCTCTCTTCATTTCAGACCCCTTCAAGAAAAAAGTCAAAGGACTCTTCTCAACCCATCCCAGCATAGACGAGCGCATCTCCCGTCTGGAACGCATGTAATACAAACTTTTAAATAGAGAGATAATGCTCTAATTTTATAGACAATGTCAGGAATACTAAGCGCCCCAACATCACTAATCTACTCCGGAAAATTCTGGAACATCATAAAAGATAGAGAAAAAACCGCTGGAGAGAAAGCAATGGAGCAGATGCAGGAGCTTCTCCCACAAGTTTCAAAGACTTATGCTATAGCAATACCTCAACTCCCAGAAGAAATTAAAAAAGATTTAACTATGGCTTATTATGTTGTTCGCGAGCTAGACATTTTCCACGATGAGTTATCTCTAAGTTCTGAGCAAACGCGAGCACTCTCAGAAGAACTCTTGACAACCCTTGAATATTCAACTCAGGATAATATTAATCGTTTGTCTCCGAAGCTAGAGGCTCTGGAGCCAGATAAAAGAGGATATAGAAAACTATTAAGAAAACTCCCTCTTTTGGTAAAAGCTTTTCATGAACTTCCTGAAAAAGTCCAGTCTTCAATATTAAGATGGAGCAAGGTAATGGCTCTCGGTTTTGGAAATAAAGAGCTAATGGATATCAAGTCAATGGAAGATTATTACAGGCGTTGCCATTATGATGCGGGCGTTGTTGGAAACATAATCACAGAAGATTTCTGGCGCAGAGGCTACTTTTCAGATGAGCAAAAGGAAAAATTAATGCCAGATCCTATGTCTGAAAAACTTGGCGTAAATCTCTCAAACGATGTTGGTATTGCTCTTCAATTCGCGAACGATTTGGATGGAATAATTGAAGATATAGAAAATGGCTTATATAGAATGCCTCATGATCTTTTAGTAGCAAGGGGTTTAAGTTACGAAACTCTTGCAGATGCCAGCCAAAATGAAGGAAGCAGAATAAGGGCAGCGGCATTTTTGGAGGAAATGGTTCAGCACGCTAAACCTCTAATAAAAAACTGCAACACCTATATCAAGGAATTGCCTTATGATCCAAATGGACTAAGAAACTTCCTGGGTTTCTCAACACTCCTCTCAGCCTCAATAGTAAGAAACACCCCCAATCTGCTTACCCCCGCAAGAAGTGCAAAGCCAAAAATGAAAGAAGTTGTTTATATTTATAATAAAGTGAGAGGGCTGAGTTCTAACAATCAGGACTTGGGACCCTTCATAGCACATACTCTAGAAAAACCGGCTTGGGAATATTAAAATATGTCTACTAAATTTCAAGAGAGGTGCTACTCCCTCCTCCAAAAACTCCCAAGGGGAAAAGTAACAACTTACAAAGCGCTCGCCCAAGCCCTAAACTCGCAAGCATACCGAGCAGTTGGCACAGCAATGAAGAATAATCTCTCTCCTATAAAAGTCCCGTGCCACCGCGTCATAAAATCATCTGGAGAAATAGGAAATTACTCGCAAGGCGTCGCCAAAAAAATAGCACTCCTAAAAAAAGAAGGCGTCGAAATAATTAACAACAA
>CAYIAU010000051.1:1537-3566 GCA_964361465.1 Candidatus Woesearchaeota archaeon | reverse complement strand
CAAGTATTAGGACCCGGCATCCCTGTCCCAGGAGGCGCATTATTACATCCTCCGCCAAAAGTGTTCAACTGCTCTCTCACCAAACTCCCCCAAACTCTCCCGTGCGAGCGAACAACAAAATGTATGTCAGCTCCCTCTGGATTTACCAAGCCATTACCAAAGAGCGCCTTGCTTGCATCATTCGCCATAAGTTTGCCTTGGAAATGCCCCATGCCTCTGTAATCAATTACATCTCCGTCAGCGTGAACAACAGAAGATTCAACAGAAGAATTACCGCCAAAAGGAGCCAAGTCTCCCTCGCCGCATCTATAACCTCCTGTTCCGTGCGTGCAATATTCAGGATAATTAAAAATCACCCACCAAACCGTCACCGCGTCCATCGGCTTCAAACCATAAGTATTAAGATTAAACGAAGCGCCCCAGTCATAAGTCCTCAAATTTGAAGAAGCCATTGAAACATTGCTCCAATCAGAGAACCACTGCACTCTGCTCGTTTCCCCGTGAAGCGCCATCACCGGAATCGCAAATAACATAATCGCTCCAATTCCCAGCAAGAAAAGCGAAATCCCCTTTTTCATCACTCTCCTTACAAGCGCAACTATTTAAACATATCTGCATTTCAAAATATATGGAAAAAGAAAAAACATTCACAATAAAAATTCTTGAAACAGAAATGGCCACTCATGATGTAAAACGCTTCAAATGCTCAAAACCAAGCGGCTTCAAATTCACGCCAGGACAAGCAACAGACCTTACAATAAAAAAGCCCTCTCTCTCAAATAAAAAAAATCCATTCACCTTCACTTCTCTTCCAGAAGATAACTATCTTGAATTCACAATAAAAATGTATCCCCTAAGAGAAGAAGGAGTCACAAAGCATCTCAAGGATATAAAAAAAGGAGACGAATTCCTAATCAGAGAGCCATTCGGCGCAATTCACTACAAGGGAAAGGGAGTCTTCATAGCAGGCGGCGCAGGCATTACGCCGTTCATCTCAATTCTCCGCTCCCTCAAAAAACAAAAAGCCCTAAAAGGAAACACTCTCATTTTCTCAAACAAGACAGACAAGGATATAATTAATGAGGAGGAATTTGACAAGATGCAAGCTCTCGGCTTGAGAAAAGTTTACACCGTCACTCGCTCTCCATCACTTGACCCAAAAATAGACAACAAGCGAATTGACGAGTCCTACCTCAAGGAAAAAATAAAAGATTTCAATCAGCATTTCTATGTCTGCGGTCCTGCGACGATGGTCGGCGAGCTCCACTCAATCCTAAAGTCACTTGGCGCAAAAGCCGAGGAAATCGTTATTGAAACTTGAGCTGTAAAGTAAAGGTCACTTTTTACTCTCATTAGTATTTTTAAGCGAATAATTATCTATATATGGAGTTTTGAAGTTATATAATAAATTTTTTCCATCCCCTAGAAAAAAGATTTGAAAACGCAAAGCTTTTAAATGAGTAGTCGATTGTATACGTTAAGATGAAGCAAAAAATAATCTTACCAATCTTTTTAATTCTGTCTTTGGGATTAATGTTTAGTTTTGTTTCTGCCGAAGAATGTTCTAAAGCAGATTTAAACCAAGATAATGTTGTGAATGCTTTTGATCTATTACAAGTAAGGCAAAGTATTTCTTCAGGAGATGTAAACGATGATGGGGACGTAAATCAGTTAGATGTTGATTTGGTAAATGAGTTTTACCTTCAGGAATGTGTTCCTTGTTCAGATGCAGAATTAACAGGGGATGGGATAGTGAATGCATTTGATTTACTTAAGGTAAGGCAGTGTTATAACAGAACTACGGAAGAGCTAAGCACCCAGAATACTCCTTGTGGAGAAGTAGATATGAACAATGATAATTTTATTGATGATTTTGAGAAAAATGCCGTGACTAAATATTATCTACAAGAATGTTCTAATGAGCCAATTCCATGCAAGGCAGGAGATGTAAACGACGACAATGTTGTGAATGCGTTTGATCTATTACAAGTAAGGCAAAGTATTTCTTCAGGAGATGTAAACGATGATG
>CAYIAU010000051.1:0-1437 GCA_964361465.1 Candidatus Woesearchaeota archaeon | reverse complement strand
GGGATGTAAATCAACTTGATGTGGACCTAATAAACAGTTTCTATCTTCAGAATTGTAGTGAAACTAAATTGGAAACAGAACAAGTAGTTTGCGAAATTGATTACGGAACAAAATCGGAGAATGATGTTACCTGTAATGTCAATTACAATGGGCAAACTGCTAGTTGTAAAATTGAAGCAGATAGCGACCCCTATAATATTTGTTACCCAACTCCCAAAATAGAGATTACTAAACCTTCTCCAGATGAGGGATTTAGTCCAGTTCCAGGTCTATCTGGAACTTTTAGCGGTATTCAGTGCAGTGATGTAGAAACTGCATATAATACAAATGGTTTTTTTGTAAATTGTAAAAAATTTCAATCAACAGAACCAGGCATTTATTCTATAACAATAAAAGGAAAATTGATTGACCAACTTTCTGGAAAACCTGTTGAAGGTGCTCAATTGATGAGTGCTTATGAGTTCTCACCTTTTAATGTTGTGACTGATGAAAACGGAGATTTTGAATTTTCTGTAAAAAGCGACTTCAAAATTAAAGAAGGTCCAGAAACTGGAAAAAGTGATATAGGTGCTCAATGGACATTCTTTAAAGATTGTTATGATTATGGTTATATTGCTCTTCAAAGAAATTATGAAGTATGGAGTTCTGGAAAATTACAAAAAACTTATTCAATGGCTCTAAGACAAACTGTTTTTGATGAAGATGAAAAAGTAGAAGAAGTTTCAGACAAAAGAACAATTGGTTTAGGAAACCTTGAAATTTATCCAAATGTAGATGTTTCTATTGAGTCGGATATAGCAACGAGTTTTAATGTTATGTATAAATACAAGAATAGAGAGGGATACAATGGTCCTGGTCAAAGCGGATACACTACAGAGCATTACTTATCAAGCGCTTTACCTTTAGATTATGATGTTTATATTCAGTTTGAAGATGCCTCAGGCAATGAATATCAATCCTCAACTTATAGAGTTCCATCAAACGCAAAATGTGGAGTTATAAGTTTAGAATACTTTAATGGAGAATCTAAATGGTCTGTTTTAACAGAAGTAGAACCAACAGAAGAATCTGGTCCTGTTAAAATTGAGATTCCAGAGGTTGTTAAAAAAGAAAACCCAAATACAATTTCTCGTCTTTGTTTAGGTTGTCTAAAAGACGATACTTGTTATCCTTTGGGATATAGAAAAAGCGGAGAATATTGTTCTGAAAGTAAAACTTTCACTTCTCAATTAGAAGCTGATTCTACTTGCGAAAATAATTTTGAATGTTCTTCAAATTTATGTATTGATGGCCAGTGTATAAGTAGTAGTTTTTGGCAAAAAATTCTAAGTTGGTTTAAGAACTTATTCGGATAAACAGCCCGCCAAATCTTCTTTCTTAGAAAAAAAGAAACAAAAAGCGGGCGGGCAATCTCTCAAAATTAAATGGTCGTCGGAA
>CAYIAU010000050.1:0-5707 GCA_964361465.1 Candidatus Woesearchaeota archaeon | reverse complement strand
TAAAACCAAGCTTTATCCACACTCTAAAGAATGTGGTTTTATCTTTGGATAACAATAATCCCAAAAGAAGATTATGAAATTTTCAATAAATATTTTATGGATAAAGTAGAAGATGTGGGAGATATAGCTTATTTATCTGTGGCAAAGGCAAGCAATGCTGATGGAATATGGACTCATGACTCAGATTTTCAAAGGCAAGATGAAATCAAGATTTTTAGTAATATTGATCTTTTGAGAATTTCAAGAAAATCTGAATTTGAATAGGTTTAGTAGTCAAGCCCTTGCCTCGCGAGAATTCCTTTATCAAAGGGGTGCTTGTGCTTCTTGACTTCTGTTACTAAATCTGCTTTTTCAAATATTTGGGGGAGCGGTATGTGAGAGCCGGTTAAAATTAGTTCTTTGTTTTTTGGTTTGGAGTTTATTATTTCCAGGACTTGCTCTTCTTTTAAAAGGTTGAGCTGGACAGCGTAGAGTATTTCATCTGCGATTATTATGTCGTAGTTTGACGATAAGAGAGTTTCTTTTAGATAGTTGAGGGCTTTTTCTGCTTCTTGGATGTGGTGCGGTTTTGGCTCGCCGATAATCCACTTGCCTGCTCCGAATCTTTTATATGAGAAGTTTTTTAGATTGGCGAGAGCTTTTATTTCGCCGGGAAGTGCAAGGAAAGAGTCGCCTGTTCCGTTTTTCATAAACTGGATGAGATGGACTGAAAAGCCAGAGCCGACAGCTCTGAGAGCTGTTCCGAGGGCAGAGGTTGTTTTTCCTTTTCCGTTGCCCCAGAATACTTGGAGCAATCCGAGATGTGATTTGTTTGGCATTTTAATTTTAATAAGGGAGAGTATAAAAAAGATTAGCTTTATATATGCGTAATATTTAGTAATATTAAATAATTATTGGTAATATTTTATATTACTTTGTAATACTATGAAAAAGAGGATCTCTGCTACGATTGAAGAAGATATTGATAAGTTTCTTGATGAGTTGTTGAAAGATAGAGCATATCGCAATAAATCTCACATTATTGAACAAGCTATTGAGTTATTTTGGAGGGAGAAAAAGAAAAATGGCAAGAGGTAAGAGAGGACAAGTCGCAATATTCGTGATTCTGGCGCTGATTTTAGTTGCGTCGATAATTTTGTTCTTCACGATTGAGCGGAAAGTGACGACGTCTGTTCAGGAAGGTTTTAATGCGGGGGCTTACATTCAGCAGTGCGCTCGGGAATATGTGGACGAGGCTGTTGAGCTAATGCTGCCACAAGGAGGATTTATTGAGCCGACGAATTTCAGAACATACAACAAAATTCATGTTGCATACTTGTGCGAGAATGAAGGGAGTTACAAAGGATGCGTTAATCAGCACCCTGAGTTTTTGAGCGAGATGAGCAGAGAGATAGAAAATTATGCTGAGCCGAGAATAGGACGCTGTTTTGATAATATGAAGAGCGAGATTGAGAAGAGAAGAGGAGAGGTTTCTTATGGAGCTATGGATGTTAATGTGAGTTTGGCGCCGGACAGAGTTATTTTAGAGATAGAGAAGAGCACGACGATAACGATTCAGGAAAGCACGCAGACGATTAATAATTATAAAGTTGAGGTGTTGAGTCCTTTGCGTGAGTTGGGGAGAATTGCGAATGAGATTGCTTCGCAGGAAGCTCGAGGGCAGAATTGCTATTTTGAGTATGTGGGGCATAACATTTTGTATCCTAAGTATAAAATAACTCCTTTCATGATGAGTGATGGAACTGCAATTTATACAATTAAGGATAAGAGGAGCGGGAAAGAATTAAACATTGCGATAAGGAGCTGTGCCGGGCCGGCAGGATTTTAAATGAAGAATAAGATATTGATAATGCTTGTGGAAGTGTTCTTGATAGTCACGATGAGCGTTGCTGTTTCTTATATTTTAGGAGAAGCATATTCTGGAGTTGAGGATTTGGGGGCGGCGGAGAGAGCGGGGATTTTAGATAAAATCAAGGAAGCTTATAAGATTTTTATTTTGCTGTTCTTCAATGAAAAGAACTTAGTTTCTGCTTTGGAGCCAAGTGACCTGGATCCTGTCACTGGCGGAGCTTATACCTGCCTTGTCGCTAAAGATGGGAGCTTATGCCAGGAATATCCAGGGAGTGAGTGCGCTGATAAATGCTCTGGGCCTTGCATTCCGACGCTAAAGGGAGATATTAATGATTGTAGAATTGGGACCTGCTTTGATCCTAACGAGGGGCTTTGCGCTGCGGGAAGTCCGAAGAGCGCGTGTGAGAAAGAGGGAGGGGATTGGTTTGACGATCCTTATGGAAATGTTCTGCAATGCAAAAGAGGATGCTGTGCCTTGGGCGAGCAGACGAAATTCACGACGCAAAGAGAGTGCGCCAGAGAAGGCGAGCTTTTGGGAATTGCAGGAGAGTTCAAGCCAGAGATAAATACGGAAATTGAGTGCCTTGCTTCAGCGAGGAGTCAAAAAGAAGGGGCTTGTGTTTTTGAGTCTGAGTTTGAGAGGAGTTGCAAATTCACGACAGAATTAAATTGCCGTGAGATTGGAGGAGATTTTAATGAGGGGCTTTTGTGCTCTCATCCAGAACTTAAAACAAATTGCGAGAAGCAAAAGACAGCTCAGTGTGTTGAGGGAAGAGATGAGATTTATTGGTTTGACTCGTGCGGAAATAGAGAGAATATTTATTCTGTTAATAAAGCACAGAGCTGGAATGAAGGAAAGGTTTTGAGCAAAGAGGATTCGTGTTTAATAGGAACGCCGAGCGATCCTTTACGAAATCAAAACAGCTGTGGGAATTGCAATTATTTATTTGGGAGCATTTGCGGGGAGAAGACTTCTTCGGAGAAATTATCTGATTCAAACATAGACTTTGTGTGTAGGGATTTGAGCTGTGATGACAGCGATGGGCGAAAAAGAGCGAACGGGGAGAGCTGGTGTGAGTATAATAGCGCGATTGGAACAGATACTGGGACTGGCGGAGAATTAAGAAGTGTGGATACACCAGGGAGCAGACATTTCAGGCAGTTATGTTTAGACGGCGAGATAAGCACAGAGCCGTGCGCTGATTACAGAAATGAGATTTGCATTGAGGCGCAGACAGATGTGCAAGGAGGAGGGAAATTTTCTTCTGCCGCGTGCCGAATAAACAGATGGCAGCAATGCCTTAATTATAACACTGAGATAATTGGGCAGGACGGAAAGACTAAGAAAGGGGCTGCGCTGAAGTCTGCTGAGCAGAACAGGGACAGCAAGTGCGAGCAGAATCCTGATTGCTTTGTCAAGAAAGTTAATGTTGACAGCAAGGGATTTAATTTCAATATCTGTGCTCCGAAATATCCGCCGGGATTTGATTTGAATGATAATGGCGAGGCAGGTGAGACGATTTGCAGTTTTGCCTCGCAAACTTGCACGGTTATTTATGTGAAAGAGCCAGATGGGTGGGAGTGCAAGCAGAACTGCGACTGCGAAAAGCCAGAATTCACTCAGAAAATGAATGACTTGTGCATTTCATTGGGAGATTGCGGAGTTAGTGTTAATTATGAGGGAGATTTCGGGTTGAATATCGACGAGAAATATGTGAAGAGGGCGCTGAGACTTAGTAATAGTTATCTTAATGGAGTAAAGAGTTACTCAGAGCCGCGCCGCGGTGAGTTTGCAGAAGTCGGGGATTTGAATGCATTTTACGGCGACATTGGTATTCCGGCGGGGTTGGGGAACGCTGAGACGCCGGGGGATGCGACGGCGCAGATAACAGGAATTGCCGGAGTAACGAGCGGGTTATTGGGGGCGGGTTTGATTGTAGGAGTGAAAGCGGGGATTATAACTTCTAGTTTTCTTGCGGTTCCCGCGGCTGCCGCTGGTGCAAAACCTGCTTTAAGCGCTTGGGGAGGCGCCCTCGCTGGAGCTGCGATTGGCTTGGCTACTACTTCTCTGTTAATTAAATTCACTGGAGTTGGGAGAGGATTGAGTCCTATAATTGTTTATACTTTAATGGCCGCAGGGGCTTATGCAGGTTTAGTTATTGGGGCATCTCTTGTATCAACAGCCCCCTCACTTTGTGGAGCTTTATTTGGATGTATAGTTGCGGTCGGAATTTTAATAACAATCCTTATTCTAACTTTATTGGGCGTCGGAGACACAAAGAAAAAGAAGGTTACTTTTACCTGCTCGCCGTGGCAGCCGCCTTTCGGCGGAGCGAAATGTTCGACGTGCGGGAAAGACGGGCTTCCTTGTTCTAAATATGCGTGCCAGGCGCTTGGGCAGACTTGTGAGTTCTTAGAGGAAAATGAAGGAGTTGAAGGAGCTGAGCTGTGCATTAATGTGGCTCGTGATGATTCAACAGCGCCGACGAGAAGTCCGTGGCAAGAGGTATTAACACAGGGATTTTCTTATCAGGGCGCGAGCGCGAATGGCGTGACAATCAGGGCGCCGAAGGAGTGCGTTGAGGCGTATGAGTCATTCACTTTTGGTATTTCATTGGACGAGCCAGGGCAGTGCAGGTTTGACACGATTAGGAATACTAATTTTGACGATATGGAATTTAATTTTGGAGGAAGGAGTTTGTTCTTGGGAAATCATAGCCAGTTCTTTACTGCGCCTAATTTTGAGAGCTTAGGAATTCCTGGCTATGATCCGACGAGAAGGGCTGATTACAACCTTTATGTGAGATGTAGAGACAAGAGCGGGAATGTTAATGCAAATGATTATGTGATTAACTTCTGCGTGAAGCCAGGGGCAGATGTGAGCCCGCCTCTTGTGAATGAGCACGCGCCTGACATTGAGTTTTTGAAATATGGAGAGACGAGTGTTGATGTTTCTGTCTGGACGAATGAGCCGAGTGAATGCAAGTGGGAGATTTCCAACAGGGATTATGAAGCGATGGCTAATGTTATGCAGTGCGAGAACGACATTGAAGACATGGAACTGAATGGATGGAGATGTGATTCTAGTTTGCCGATTAGTGCTGACAACAACAGGTTTTATGTGAGGTGCAAGGACCAGCCGTGGCTGATAGAGTCGCAGAATTTGAGCGAGCCGGCGCTTATTGTTGTAAAGGGAGAATTCAATTCCAGCGGACAGCAGAGATATATTGAAGTTGATCCGAGAAGGAAGAGGAATGCGATGACAGAGAGCTACATAATTGATTACAGAAGGAGCTTGACGCCTTTGAACATTGATTCAATAATTCCTGATGGGCAGACGATAATTTCTGGAGTTGAGCCAGTGAGTGTTGAGGTGATTGCGACGACGAGCGGAGGAGTGGATGGGACGGCTGAATGTTCTTATGGAGTTGGAAATAATCTTTTTGTGACTTTCTTGAATACGCTTGGCAAAGTGCATAGGCAGTTCTTCAGGAGCTTTACAGCAGGAGATAAAGACCTGCCGATAAGATGCGAGGATGTTGCTGGGAATACTGCGGAGAAAACAGCGAGGTTTAATATTGAGATTGATTCAACGATACCTGAGATAACGCGAGTTTATAATGACTTTGGGGAATTAGTTGTTGTGACTAGTGAGCCGGCAGAGTGCGCGTTTGTCGCTTCTAGCGAGGACAATCTTGGACTTTGCAACTTTGAGTTTGAGGGAGAGGGAGTGGTGAAGATGCTTGGCTCTGAATTGAGGCATGAGGTGAGCTTTGACGAGGACTTGAATCATTACATCAAGTGTAAGGATGAGTTCGGGAACAGCAAGGGAGGATGTGATATTGTTGTAAAGGGA
>CAYIAU010000049.1:0-5766 GCA_964361465.1 Candidatus Woesearchaeota archaeon | reverse complement strand
AATCAGTCGCCTTGAAGCTTGTCGCTGGAACTCCCAAGTCATTCACAACCCTGTCAAAAACTCCATAAGGAGAAGCTCCGTGAATTGTTCCTGCAACAACATTTGCCAAAGCACCAACCCTCATCGCCTCATAAAGCGCCCGAGCCTCAGCACTCCTCACCTCTCCAACAATCAGCGCACTATCTCCTAATCTCAAACTCGTCCTTATCCCCTCTGACGCCTCAACCTCTGTCGTCCCCTGCACCAAAGCGCTCCTCACCTTCATTCTCAAAATATCATAACCAATCTTCCTCATCGCATCGGTATTAAGCTCTAAAGTGTCCTCAATAACAATCGTCCTGTACTTCTGCATAATCTCAAGCATCAAGCTCCCAAGCAAAGACGTCTTTCCACTACTCCTCGTCCCGGCAACAAGCAAAGTCCTGCTCCCGTCAATCATAAAACTCAAAAGCCCAGCAGTAAAAGAGTTTATCATTTTGTTATTGATAAACAAAGGCAAAGTCCATGGATTATCCCTGTGCCTCCTAAAAGCATAAGCTAAACCATCAGGAGACAAAGGATTTGTAATCGCAGAAACTCTCGCCCTCGCGTTCTCAAGCTCAAGCTCTGTATCCAAAACAGGATTCGCCTCATCCAAAGGCCTCGCGCTCTGCAGTCTAAGCTTAGCCGCCCATGAGTCAGCATCTTCCTGGCTTGGAATTATATTTGTAACGCACTCATCGTATTTCTCGTGCCTCACGAAAACAGAATTCTGTGCAATTGGCGCATTCAAAACAACATCCTGCAATTTCTCGTCGGCAAGCAAAATCTCTATCAATCCAAATCCAATCGTATGCCTAACCAAAATCCTCGCAAGTTTCTCAATTTCCCTATAGTTAAGCTCAACTCTCCTGTTCCTGCTCAGCTCAGAAATCAAATCCCGCGCAACATTCATAAAAACCTGCCTCGTCCGCGTCGGATCAGTAAACTCCTCTGCCTTTGGCCTATGCTCAACCAAAACATTCCTCGCCAGATTCAAGAGCATATGCTGCTCCTCATTAATAGAATACTCTGGAGGCGTCACGTGGTAAAAATATTTCGGATCATTCTGCCTCTTCAAAATCGTCACAGGAATCAACTCTCCAGAGCTCTCAATCTCATACTGATCAACAAGCTCACCATCTTCTGGAAACTGAGCCCTCAATCTCGTAAAAGTAAAATTAGGGAGCACATCTGCTCTAAAAACATCTTTGTAAATCTCTCTGCTTCCCGCCCTATGTCCTTCAAGCTCGCCAGAAAGCTCCTTTATCAGCTTCGTCTCCTCAAGCATTGTCAAAAACTTCTCAAGCGCTCTCAAATAATTAACAAGCCCTGTCCTGTTCGTCACCTGCCCAGAATCTCTCTGCACCCTCAACTCCCTAATCCTCTTCTTCAGCTCAACATAACACCCAGCAGGATCCTGAATCAGCAGAAGCAGAAGATAACTCAAGTCAGCATGAACCTCAGGCACATTCCCAAAAAAGCTCAATCTCCCCGGCTCCAAAATCTCTTCCTGTTTCAGCAGATAATTATAAACGTTAGCTATCTCCTTCAAAAGAAAAACCTGCTCAGAGCTGTAATTATAATTCCTCTGCTGTGCAAAAACAACTCTTGAGACATTCGCATTCTCCAAAACAGAAACAATCGTCCTCGACATAACCGCAGGATTCTCCGCAATCGACGGCACAAACGGCGCATCCATATAATTAACATACATCACGTTCTCTCCCTGAACTCTCTCAATTTCAACCTCGTAAAGCCTCGCTCCCTTTTTGAAAATCATCTTCCTATTATAAGACAAAACCGACCGAAATTGATTGTCCAATTTCTCTCGCGATTTGTGTCCAATTCTATTATTAGACAGAACTGTTCTGATTGGCTGTCCAATTTAAAATAAAACCTCTTCAAAGATTAAATACATTTCTATTCATAGCAACTGACTTATGTACTCTCCAATTTTGTCAGTTGCTGCATCAAGATTTGCATTTACATAAACAAATTGATTGCAAATCTTGTGTGCTCAAGAATGCAAATCTTAAGCATTCTTGACATATTCGAGAGGACTAAATGGCCCGATAAAAAATTTAGGTCTCTCGATACATACAAACAAATAAAAACTCCCTCTTCCTAAAAAGCATATGGCAAAAGAGTTTGATAGTCAAGCTTACTATTCACAGCATCCCTCTGCAGAAGCAAACATCCGCCTCCGCGACTTAGAGGAAAAACAGCGCATCTTAAAAGACAGAATCCTCCTCGTCGGCGAAACACTCGTAAAAGAAAGAGAAAAGAATTTCTCAGACATTCAAGAGCTAAAAGACTCGCTGATAAAAATAAAAGAAGAAAACTCAAGAATCAAAGAACTCCTCCAAAGAGTCACAGAATTCCTCTCAAGCACTGCAAAGAAATCAGAACTAGAAATGCTCCAAAGACAATTTGATTTGTTCAGGAAATAGCAAAATGCCGACAAGAAAAGAAGAACAGGACGAAATAAAGCAGGCAGTCACCTACTCAGAAGAAGAAGCAGGAGCGCCGCAAAGAACAAATGACTCCCCATCAATGACCGAAGAAATGAATGAAATGGAACCTTCTCTTCTCTCAAGCGAAGAACCCTATCCTCAAGAGCAGCAATACCAGCAGGAAGAATACCCTCAATACGAGCCCTCGCCCCAAGCATCCTATCAAGAATATCAACAGCCCCAAACAGGCTACGACTCAAGCCAAGAAGAATACACCCAATACTCGTCAGCAATCTCTCCCGACACCATAACAGAACTCACAGAACAAGCAATCACAGAAAAACTCTCTCCTCTAAAAACTCAAATGGAAAAAATCATTGATATGAAAACAACTCTCTCCGCAAAAATCTCCCACCTCTCCTCCCGCCTTGAAAGAATAGAAAAAATAATTGACCGCCTCCAGCTCTCCATACTTCAAAAAGTCGGCGATTACGTCAATAACGTTGATGAAATAAAAAGAGAATTGATAGAAACCCAAAAATCTTTCAAGGCGCTTCAAAAAAAACCAAGCAGATAATCTTTAATCTTCCTTCTTCACCCTAACTAAAACCCAGCTCACCGCCGCACTTATTATAACAAGCAAAATCGCGCCAGACACTCGCGCAGAATAAAGCCAATCCAAAAATATCGTCGCTTCTAAGCTGTCTCCCGTCCCAAATCCCGGTCCCGGCAAGTACCCAATCAAAACATCGCTAAAAACAACAAATGCGCTGACAATAAAAACAATCCCCAAACCCACCGCAGCAATAATCCCAATTGGCTTATGTAAAAAAGCAACATCTTTCCCAACAAGCCCAACCAAAACCAAAACTAAAAAAAGAGAGACAAGAAGAACAGCAAACCACGGCACAATCGTCTGCACTAATTCTCTCGTCCCGACAGCGCTCACAAAGATTGAAGCAATCAAAAGCGAAACAAAAATCTGCACAAATCTATTCTCTCCCAAAATTTCTGTCTTAAAAAGAATCGCCGCGCTAACTAAAAAAACAAGCAGAAAAGCAGCAATCGGTGCAAAAAAAGCTATGGAGGATAAATCAGCCGGCATCTTATCTACCTAAATTTAGGAATTGGTATTGTTAATTCCCTATTTCCCTGGATAGGTCCAATAGCCATAAAAACAATCAAAAGCAAAAGAATCACTCCTCCAATTATAACCCCCCAATATTCCTGCCAAAAGAAAGAATCAAACCATGCAAAAGTATCAAAGGTAGCAATTATTACTCCTACTCCGATAATAACTCCCAATACCGCAAGCCCAATATACCATCCTTGCATATGCTCCTTAGGCATAAACAATCCAACAAAAATCACAACTATCAACAAAACCGCAAGTCCTATCGCAAACCGAGGAAACAACTCTGTGAAAAACGCCTGCACAAAGCCAAGTCTCAAAGCAAGCAAACCAATTGCCAAAGCAATCACAACATGCACTCCCTTATTGCCTCCAAGAATATGAGTCGCGCTCAAAACTCCAAAGACGACGGCAAAAATCAACAAGAAAGGCAAAACCCACTGAAAAACACCTATCGCCTCCCATTGATAAAACAATTGCTCAATACTAAACACCATAACTTAATCACTCAAATCCCGTTTAAATATGTTTCGTAGAACTATTTCTCTTTCTCTTCCCCGCCCTTCTTCTGCTTCCCGCCCCCAAAAACAACAATTGCAATCGCAACAAGCACTATCACTATAAACACAATGTTCGTTACCAAGCCATTATCCTCGTAAAATAAATTAACCAGATAGTCCCACCAATTCGTCAATACCAAAACAGAAATCAAAACAACAATAGCTGCCAAAATTCCAACTATCCACTTTATACTTTTATGAACCTGAAACTCTCCCTCCTTGAAAACACTCCCGAACAAAATCAAGAAAACCAGCACAACAACAATGCTCACGCCCAAGACAGGCATCAAATAAACAATAATATCAACTGCCTCTGCAAAAGCGACAACTATCAAACCAATCACCAAAGCAACAATCGCGTCAATCTGCCTCTTCCCGTCGCCAAGAATCTTCGTCTTCTCAAGAATCGCAAACACGACCGCAAACACAAGTATGAAAGGCAGTATCAAATTAATGAAAAGAGGGCTCTGCAAAATCGTTCCATCAAATCCATTCGCCATTTTATTTTTAAAGCTCCAATATATTTAAAGCTTTGCTTATACTTACTATAACATATATCCTTAAATAAGAATAGATATAAAAAATAAAATGGGAAAAAAGAATGGTATTAAATTTTTAGGAATCGCTGTAAGCGTCTTATTAATTATTGGGGGAATCTCTGGCTTCTCTAAATATATTATTGAAAGCAATTTTCTTGGAGTTCTTATCTCGGCAATCGCCTTCTCTTTGGGAATTTGGTTTCTTGGACAATCCATTGAACTCAATTAACCATGAACATCTCTCAAAAACTGCATCTCAAGTATAATACATATAATCAACTATTCAATACATTAGTAATAATCTTCATTACAATACTAATCACCTTATTAATTGGATTAATAACAGAACAGATATCAACAAGTAAAAAAGCAGTAGTTATTTTCACAATTTCATTTCTAATAGCCGTAGTTATCTTAGCAGTAATAGGTTTAACAATCCTCTATAATCTAATGAAAAATTCTTTAAGGTAATATCCGCTATATAAACTCATCCGAATCCGAACCACCGCTCGCTATTTCAGGACTAGTCTCAAAACTTTCCTCTTGTGCAGGCAGACTGCTCTTATTCACAATAACAATATCCCCAACCGCCTTGATAAACTGATGAGGCACAACTACTCCTTTTGCACCCCCAAAAACATTCATAAACCCGCTCCCAATCCTAATCCTCCATCCCTCAACCTTGTTCTCAACCAAGTTCGCTTCCTCGACCTGTCCAAAAAAATCTCCATCAGAAGTATAAACGTCCTTCCCAATTATCTCACTAACTTTCTTTATTTTAAGCATTACTAAAAAACTCACGAGCACTATTTATACTTTATGCTTCCGAAAAATACAATTATTTTAAGCAAAAAGGCCAAACAAAATGTTTAATAATCTCCCTCTCCCCAATTTAGCATGGCATCACGAGAATTATTCCACATTTTAGCCGCAATCATAATCCTCGCCGTCGTCCTCTCTTTCGCTCCTCTTCTAAACCAGAACTACTCGCTAATACCTCAAATGCTCCTCTTCTCAATTATAATAATCCTCGTTCCTATAATAGCAAAAAAACTAATGGC
>CAYIAU010000048.1:0-5789 GCA_964361465.1 Candidatus Woesearchaeota archaeon | reverse complement strand
TATATTTTCTATCAGGTATTACACTCAGTTTCCCGAGATTATCCCTGACCTTAGGGTAGATTAACTACGTGTTACTGAGCAGTTCGCCTTGCCCATATTTCTAAGAACAAAGACTTGCATGTCTAATTGCAAACCAGATAGCCGCAGCCGCCAGCAGGATCAACTGGATTTAGTTCAAAGAACTTGAACAGTTAATTGCTGTGACTGTTGTGATTGTTATGACAAGAATACAATCTACACTCTATTTTTGTTTGGCCTCCTTATTAAGAATAAACGTAGTGACTATGCTTGCATACCTCATACCTTAATATGCAAATCGCGACTTTTAGCTCAACAAGAGCTTTGTCGTCGTTAATTATTAAGGCACTCATACCAGTTAACATTTTAACGAAGAGAAGGGGATTGAGGGATATATAAATGTTTTTGTTGGGGTCGGGTTAAATTATGGATATGGTTGCTATTGGTTCAAGATCTGGGTCAATTCCAGCGCAGTCATTGGTGTATATCAAACTTCTGTAAGGATAATCTTCGCTTAGAGGGTTTGTTGTTTTTTTAGGTATAATGAAAAGAGAGATGCTTTTTATATTGTCTCTGGAAAATTGGGAGAGGTGGATGCTGTTTGGATTATAGATTCCAGTTATAGTAAAAGTTTTTTCCTCTCCTACTTTTATTTTTATTTGGTTGCTCCTTGATGAATAAAAATCCTGCCTGTATGAGACTCCGTCTGATGTGAACTCTGTTGTGAATCTTGTGTTTCTTAAGAGGAGAGAGTTTTTGTATATTCCGTCTTTTAAGTCTATACATCCGATAAGTCCGGGTAGACTATATACTTGAGTGAAGTAGCCGTTGTTCTTTAGAGTTAGTTCACCAATCTTGGATTTTGCTGAAAGAAGGTATGTCTCCTGAGGATTTCCAAAGGTGTTGGTTTCTATCTCTATATTTGCATAATTTATTGAGCTTATGAAGTTGAAGTCTTCTGTGAAATCTTGAGTGTAGTAGAGCAAAACAATTGTTAGACTTATCAGAACTAAAATTATCATTGAGATGATATAAATTTTATTTTTCATTTACTTCTTGCTTGGACAGGATTTAGATGCACAACTTTTGAAAGATAAAATCCAAGAGACATAAAAATGACTGCTGAAATTACTAATGTTGAGAGGATTCCAAATTCTTTAAGCTCGAATACGTCGATTACAAATCCTGCTGTGAAGATGTAAAGTGCGATTGAAATTAGATAGAATACAATATACATTTTTTTATATTTTGCAAATAATATTATTGCAACTATGAAACTAATCCAAAATATTCCCCATCCTAAAAATCCAATGAAACCGTAAGCCATTATTTATCTCCTCCTCTTAGGAACTCTGCTATTATGAAGGTAATAACAACTGCTGCTATTAAAATCATTAACTTGATTGGGTCTGGCAGCTCATCTATGAACTCTCGCGCAAAATACCAGACAGCTGCGAAAATAAATATGACTCCTACGCTGTAAAAGATATATTGTATCTTCATAGCTTCATTGGGGGATTTATATTTATAAGTCTTTGTATCTGGCTTTTTTCTAAACAAGACAATTGCAGTAATAATCAGGATTATTCCGATAAGACGACCGATAAGACGACCAATAATAGAACTAAGGAAAAATCCTCCAAAAAAATAGCCTAAATATGGAACAACGAAAAGCAGCGCAATGCCCACAATGAGAATAGAGATTGGAAGAGTTTTATCCTTATTAGAGCTATCTTTAAGTTGTGGCATAGTCGTATAAAAATTCTAGTTTATATAAATCTTTTAGTTAATCAAATATTTGGACAACCTGGGAGTTGCCGCGCTTGCTGATTTTGCCTTGCTTTTCGGAGCCAGTCGTAATGCTGGGGCTCTATGTTGAACAGGGAGTTTGAGATAATTGGCTGATAGCCTTTTTCTAGAATTTGATTTATTTCTTCATCTGTAAGATGCTGATTTAACTTTCCGCTGTAGAATGTTGAACTTGGCGTTAGGAATTCTATTAAGAGAGAATTATCCGCGACGTAATTTGGAGTTTTTAAAAGAGGGATTTGCGGCCAGAGTAAAGCGTCGCGGTCTCTGGCGCCTTCTTTTATGAATAATATTTCTTTCTCGTATAATGTTTTGAATTTTTCTTTCGTGAAGAGAAGAAATTCTTCGTCGCCCGGACAGGACATCGTGTCAAGATAAAATCCATCCACACCTCTGCTTACGAAAAAATCAAGACGACTGAACATTTTGTCTATGTTTTCTGACTTTGTCAAGTCAATTTTAATTTTCTTCTCGCCTTTGATGAAATTTGTTCCAGTTTCAGTGATGGAAATATCTGCTCCGATTATGTCGTCACAGGGGCGGGCAAACCAGAAAACTTTTTTGTTATTGTTGTGGAAGAGCTGAGTGAACTCGCTTATTTTTTCTGGATTAACGCCGGCGTCTATATTTGGATCTATTAATTCTATTGTTGGATTGAACTCAAACTCAGAGTTGTCTGATGTTAAGTAGGTGCTGTAGAGTGCAGAGCCCCAGATTCCATAGTATTCCAAGTTGAGAAGATTCATATTGTCAATGACTTGATTGCTGCTGCCTAAGTAAATTGAGTTTAGCTTTTGGTCAGGATGATATCTGTTTCCAATAGGAGGGTTATAATTAGAGCAGTCAGGATTGTTGAATGTGCAGGAGTTTCTTCCGAGGTAGAATGAGAATGCTGGTGCTGGACAATATGCTGGTGTTGAGCCATAGGTTTTTTTGAACCATTCTTTGTAGGGTGAAAGAGCAGAGCGCCAATCTCCTGAACTTGCCAACTGGAAAGCTATGACAAATTCTTTTGCTTGTTTTGGGGCTAATTGTGTTGTTATTTTTGAGGATAAGAGTTCTGAAGATTTGGAGAAAGCTTTTTCGTTGAATTCAATGCTTGTTGGAAGACGGAACTCTGTTAGATATTGCGGTGCTATTGTGAATTGTGAATCCCAGAGGGCGCTAACTGGAGAGAAGACTCCTATTTCTAGCGGATAGTTATATGGGTTTCCTGCTGGTGGAGATGGACCTTTCCATTCTTCAATGTATCCGCTCCGTGTTGCTCTTAATCGGTATCTTTCCGCGTCATTTATTTGGAGCGCTCCAAAGTTTATTGGGACATTGACTTCTATTTCTCTGTCTAATTTGTTCTCAATTTTGGCTGTTAAGTAAATTGTGTCGCCCTGGAATTTTATTGAATCGTAAACAATGAATGAAGAACCTTCTGCTTTTATTTCCACTGAGTCTTGGGATTCTGATAGTTTTGTGTAGGTTATTTCGTCGTGGTTTTCGTTGATTAAAGTGGAGCCGTCAATATTATATGACCAGCCATTTGGAGAAGGGGAGTTTTGGGTGCTGTGAAAATAATGGCGCGCCCATGAGTCAAGACGGCCTTTTTCATCCTGGATGATTTTTTTCGTGCCTGATTTTGTCCAATATAATTCTTGGAAGAAGCCGTCGTCGGTGAAGACAAAGTTGAAGTTGTGGGATTCTTCGTTTGCAAGGCTTGCTTTTACAATATCTTTTATCGTTCCTCTTGAATACTGCAAGAGCGAGCTTCCTTCTTTTGTGTATGCTATTATTAGTTCTCCATTGAACAACTCTCCTGATATTAATCCAGAGCAAGTTGAGTCGACTATAATTGATTTTCCAACATCAGCTGATTTATGCTCATTAAAGATGGCACAATTAACTTCCTCCTTATCAGTTACAAGTGTTACATATTGTATGTCTACAAGAGAACCGCCTTTGTTTTCCAGCTCAAAGGAAACAGAGTTTTGATCAACGAGCCAGGATTTTATATAGAAAGGAGGGAGAGCTATGCCTGAACCTGCGTATGATTCTGAATTAAAAACGCCGAAGTAAGCCAGCACTCCGACTATAATTATTGTGGTTAGGATAGCCCAGCCGTAAGTCAGCAGGAACTCTAGGGAGGCCTGGGCTTTTTGTTTTCTTGGACTTTTAAGAAATGATTTTAGGACAAATCTTTCCGAAAAAAACCTCTTTTTCATAATGTGAAATGTAAAAGTTAATATAAAAATTCTCTTATTATTTCGGCGGCTGGAGATTGTCCCAATCGTCTACAAATTCTTGTATTGGCGGAGGAGAGATGGAGAGCTTGCGCTTTTCTATGTAGAGCTTTGTCAGCAGATAAAAAATCATTCCGAGTGACTTTGAGGATTTGTTGTTGCCGGGAATTATTGTTGTGATGCCTTGAGTGTAATTGTTTGTGTCGCAGATTGAGAGAACAGGAATTTTAATCTTGTTAGCGTCGAGGAGCGCGTTCTTGTCTATCCAGGGGTCGCAGATGAAAATCAAGTCTGCTTCGGTGAAGTCCTTTAGATTTGTGTTTGTTAAAATTCCTGAGGGATATTTTTTAGTGAAGGCGCGGACGCCTAGAGTTTTTGCGAAGAGTGAGACAGGTTTCCAGCCGGCTTCTCTTTTGCAGACGACTATGATTTGTTCTGGAGCAAACTTTGAGAGGAACTCAGCGCCCTTTATTATTTCGTCGTCAAGCATTGCGGTGTTGAAGACAGCCAAGCCGTCTGCTCTTCTTCTATAAACATAGGACCTCATGTCTGGGGTTATGACTCTTGTTCCGAGATGGATTGAGGATTTTAGGTAGTCTTCTATCGGGACGAGTGTTTCTTTCTGCTCTTCTTCTGGCTTTAGTTTTGCTTTGAGGGATTCTTCTTTTACTTCTTCTACTTTTTTTTCCAGCTCTGCGGCTTTCTTTTTTAGCGCCTCTAGGGCTCTTGACGAGGGCTTTTTGGCTTTCGCTGGAGTTTTCTTTTCTTCTGTTGTTTTTTTCTTGGCTGGCATTTTGATAGGAGAAGGGAGGGGTTTTTAAATTTATTGAAGAGATTTCTCAATTTCAATCATTCTCTTCAATTTGGCTTGCCGGAATTTTGTGGCGATGCCTGTTTTTATGAAATCTGCTTGAAAGCCGAAGGCGAGGTCGGCGAGGGCGTTGTCTAGGGTTTCGCCAGAGCGGTGGGAGAGAATTGTTTTTATTTTGTGCTTTTTGCAGAGCTGGAAAATTTCTTTTAGTTCTATGAGCGAGCCGTTTTGATTTGGCTTTATTATCATTGCATTAATTGAGTGAGAGTGAAAGGCTTTTTTGAGACGAGAGATTTGTGTTGCTGTTAAATCGTCGCCTGTGATGAGTGCTTTTTTTGAGAGTTTGGAGAATCCAGAGAAGTCTTGCTCTTGGAGGGGGTCTTCTATGTAGTAGAGATTGTATCTTTTAATTAAATTGTTGATATAGCTAATTTGCTGTTTTGTTGTTAATGACTTTGATTTGTAGTTGTATTTATTTTTTTTGTAAAATGATGAGGCAGCTATGTCTATTCCTATTTTTATTTGTGGGAATTTTGAGAGTGTTTCAAGGACTTGCTCGTTGTTGAGAGATGTCTGCCAAGCGCCCTCGTCGTTGAGAGAAGTTGATTTTAGAATAAAACTTAGCTCTTTGTGTATTTTTGTCATTAGTTCTACTTTATCTTTGAAGGTTCTTCCCTTTGGTATTATCAAGAACTCTTGGAATTCTGGTGCTTCTTTGTTGTGTGAGTGCAAGCCGCCGCCTATTGCGTTGCCTAGAGGAGTTGGAAATTTTCTTGCCTCGGGATTTATTATTTGCCAAAGAGGAATTGAGCGTGATTGCGCGAGTGCTTTCAGTGCTGCAATCTCTAGGGCGATAAGAGTGTTGGCGCCGAATTGTTTTGCTGAGGAGAGATGAAACTTTCTTTTGATTAGTGATTCTA
>CAYIAU010000047.1:0-5803 GCA_964361465.1 Candidatus Woesearchaeota archaeon | reverse complement strand
CACAGAGCGCGCTATAAAGAATTATATCAGGCAGATGAAAGAGCTGGGGTTGAGTTATGATTGGAGCAGAATGATTATGAGCCACGATCCTGAGTATTACAAATGGAATCAGTATTTTTTCTTGAAGTTTTTTGAGAGAGGATTGGCATATAGGAAGAAAGCGAGCGTTAATTGGTGTGGGAAATGCAAGAGCGTTCTGGCGAATGAACAGGTGCATAGCGGGAGATGCTGGAGACATAAGGATTGTGAGGTTGAAGTTAGACAGCTGGAGCAGTGGTTTTTACGGACCACTAAATATGCTGAAGAATTGTTGAAGGATATTCAGAAATTGGACTGGCCAGAGAGGATTAAGATAATGCAGAGGAATTGGATTGGGAGAAGCGAGGGGAGCGAGATTGATTTTAGGATTAATGGAGAGAAATGGCCTGTGTTCACGACGAGAGCTGACACTCTTTTTGGCGTGACATTTTTAGTGATTAGTGCCGCGCATCCGAGATTGATGGAGATTGTTAGTCCTGATAGGAGAAAGGAGGTTGAGAAATTTCTTAGAAAGATAAGGACGACGAAACAGGAAGATATTGACAAGTTGGATAAGGAAGGAGTTTTTACAGGGGCTTATGCAGAGCATCCCTTGACTGGGGATAAGATTCCGGTTTGGGCTGGGAATTTTGTGATTGTAGATTATGGGAGTGGAATGGTTATGGCTGTGCCTGCTCACGATCAGAGGGATTTTGATTTTGCTAAGAAATACAAAATTGAGATAAAAGAAGTTGTGTTGGGGGAGGGGTTTAGGGGGGGAGATTTGAAGAAAGCTTTTGAGGGGTTTGGTATTTTAGTTAATTCAGAGGGCTTTGATGGTTTGAAGAGTGAAGAGGCGAAGGAGCACATTACAAATGCGCTTGAGATGAAGAAGTTAGGGAGGAAGAGCGTTCAATATAAATTGAGAGATTGGCTGATTTCGAGGCAGAGGTATTGGGGGACGCCGATTCCTGTTGTTTATTGCGAGGATTGCGGGATTGTGCCAGTGTCTGAGAAAGAGCTTCCTGTTTTGCTGCCAGAGAGAGTTAAGTTTGGCGAGGGGAATCCTTTGGCAACGAACGAGAAATTTGTTAAGGTGAAATGTCCTAAGTGCGGCGGGAAAGCGAGGAGAGAGACAGACACAATGGATACTTTTTTTGACAGCAGCTGGTATTATATGAGGTATTGCGACAATGGGAATAGGAGGAAGGCGTTTGACTTGGCGAAAGTTAACTATTGGATGCCTGTTAATCAGTATATTGGGGGAGCGGAGCATGCGGTGATGCATTTGATTTATGCGAGGTTTTTCACGAAGGCGTTGAGGGATTTGGGTTTTGTTAAGATAGACGAGCCGTTTCCTAAATTGTTTAATCAAGGGATGCTGCATAAGGATGGAGAGGTTATGAGCAAGAGCGGGGGAAATGTTGTTTTGCCTGAGGAGGTTTCAAAGAAATATGGGATTGATACTGCTCGTTTGTTTTTGGTTAGTGCTGCGTCTCCTGATAAGGATATGGAATGGAGCGACAAGGGAGTTGAAGGGAGCTTGAGGTTTGTGAAAAAGGTTCTTGAGTGTTTTGACAAAGTGAAAATTGGGAAGACTAGCAGGAGAGTTGAGAGTAAAATTAATTTGGCGATAAAGGGAATAACAGAAGATGTTGAGAATTTCAGATATAATTTTGCGGTTATTAAACTAAGGGAGCTGTTTGATTCTTTTGAGGACGAGATTTCGAGGCGAGATTTGGAGTCATTTGTTAAATTGTTTAGTGTTTTTTGTCCGCATATTGGGGAGGAGTTGTGGGAAAATTTAGGAAATAGGAGTTTTGTTTGTTTGAGCGCTTGGCCTGAAGTCGATGAGAAAAAGATTGACGAGAAATTTGAGGAGGAAGAGGAGGCGTTTGAGAAGACAATTTCTGATATTGCTAATGTTTTGAAGATTGTTGGAGATAAGGGAAAGGGCGCGAAGAAGGTGTTCTTATATGTTTTGCCGACGGAGATTGAGAATTATGATGCTGGGGAGATTGGGGCGCGAGTTGGAAAAGAGGTTAAGGTTTATTCTGTTTCTGACAAAGCGAAATATGATCCAGACGGCAAGGCAAAGAAGGCGAAGCCGTGGAAGCCGGGGATTTATGTTGAGTGATTTATTCAGAACTTTTGACATGTAAGAGTGGTTGACTATAAGATAAATGTTTAAATACTCTTTATTTCTGAAAATTCTATGGCGATAAAAACAACTATTAAATTAGGAACAGAGAAAGAAATTGTAAAGAGATATGTGCCAGTTATAAAAGATGGAGATTTAGATTATGTTATTGAATCAAGGCAAGGACCTGCAATTTGGAGAGATTTGAGAAAGGCAGATTATGGCAAGCTTGATGGCAGGAGCCTTAAACAAATAACTATGCCTCAAGCTGTAAGACTGGCTTATGCTGGATTAGAAAATAATATTAAAGAAGTTGTTGAAGCAGTAAATGAATATTGGCTGATAGGAAACACACTTATTGGTTGGGATTTAGAGGGAATGTGTGGAATTGATATGCCTTCAGATAAATTAGTCTCTCAATTAGAGGTAGATAATCCTAAAGTTTTAAGTAAAATTCTAGGCAAATATAAAGCGCAATTAGGAAGAGAGGAAGGGGGAGTTATATTCAGCGATGATGGAAGAGTTAGATTCACGCCGCTTGATAAAATAATTTTTGGAGAGCAGACAGCTAGGACATTAGCAAGAAATCCAGGAAATATTGTTTTGTCTGGAAGTTTAGAAAACGCAGAGCTTAACGCGAGAAGTGCAAGAAGGTATATATTGAATCCAAGGTTTTATGGATTCAACGACGCTAAATTTCCAAAAGTCGGAGTTCCTGGTTTGGTTTGCGGCGGCTTTGGCGGCGGGCTTTGCGTCGTTGCTGGCTACTTCTGCGTCGACGAGTGCAGGTTCTCTTTCGGGGTATTGGATTCTGGCGAAGCCAGCGCAAAATAAGTAAAGAGAAGAAAGCGAAGTTTTTTTAGTGATCCAAAGATAAAACCACATTCTTTAGAGTGTGGATAAAGCTTGGTTTTATCTTAGTCTCACAAAGTTCAAACTACTCAAGAACTTTGTGATTTTGCTATTACTTCTTTTTAGTGACTTGCTATATAAGTTCTATTGTCCTAGAAAAAATATTTTGAAGTTTGTTAGGTGTATTTAAAGTTTGAGAGTTTTGATATGGTATGAAATTGCAAAGAGCTGTGCTGCCTGTGCAGTGTGCGACATGTGGCGCAACATTTGATTTGTGGTATGATTTGCTTGCGAGAGAGGGCAAGAATGAGATGATGCTTGACGCAGTGAAGAATACTTATGCAGATGAGGAGCATTTGTGCTGGGAATGCAGGCGGAGAGAGGCGAGTAGAGATTTTGAAGTTGTGGAAGAGGAAGAGGATGAGTTGACACTTAGCTGGGAATAGTATTTAAACTCTATTTTTTACGCATTTTAATGAGAATTGAAGAGCTTAGAAGAAATTGTGGGATTGATATTTTAAGAGGAAGCGAATGCTACATTCTTGAGGAAGTCAAGAAAAGGGCTGGCTTTTTGTATGATGATGAGAGAGGAGTTAAGAGTCTCGCTTTGGTGAAGAGAAGTGACTGCAGAGATTTCAAGGGCTTGGTATGTAATGTCGTGGCGGGTGGAATTGCAGATGAAAACAAAGAGTCTTTTTTATACTGCGTTGATTGGTATCGCAGCGATAATCTTGAACACCACATTGTAAGAATTCCCTTAAGGAAAGTTTCTGTCATTGAGTTTATCAAGCGAGGGAAGGTTAAGAGTAAGGATATTTTTCCTGACTTTGTTGAATGATTAAATTTATTAACGCAGAGTTTTGATAGTTTTATGGCGACTGATTTGATTACTGCTTTGCTGATTGCGGTTGTGCAGGGGATTACTGAGTGGATTCCTGTTTCAAGCTCTGGGCATTTGGTGATTGTTGAGAAATTATTGAATTTTAATGGAGGGCTTTTTTTTGATGTTGCGCTGCACTTTGGGACACTGATGGCTGTTTTTGTTTATTTTGGAAAGGATATAACTGACATTATTCAGGATTTGCTTAAGATGAGATTTGGGAGTGAAAATGCGAGATTGGGATTGTTATTGATTGTTGCTACTATTCCTGCTGCTCTTGTTGGCTTTTTTTTCAAAGATGTGTTTGAGTTTGCTTTTGGGAATTTGGGAATTGTTGCTTTGGGATTTGGTATTACTGGATTGTTTTTGTTTATCGCTTCACTTGATTTTGGGAGAGAGAGAAGGCTTGGAGCTTTCGGAGCTTTGTTGATTGGTTTTAGTCAGGTGCTTTCTCTTTTTCCTGGAATTTCAAGGAGCGGAGCGACGATATCTTCTGGATTGCTTTTTGGTTTGAGAGAGGAGCAGGCAGTAAAGTTTTCTTTCTTGATGTCAATTCCTATAATTTTTGGGGCGAACATACTTGTTATAGGGAGCAATAAATTGTCTCCTGAATTGATATGGGCTACTCTTGTGAGTTTTCTTGTAGGATTGCTGGCGATACATTTAGTTTACAGGTATGTTTTGACTTCTAAAAAGAATTTGAGATGGTTTGGAGTTTATGCTTTGATTTTGGCTGTTGTGATTGGGATTTTTTTGCTGGTCCAAAGATAAAACCAGATGTTTTAATGTGTGGGCGTATATAAATAGTGGTTTTATCTTAGCTTCAAGAACACTTATAAATTCGTGTTCTTGACAGCCATCAAGAATGCAACTTTTCAGCCTTCTTGAGGTCTCACAAACTTCTAATAACACACAAGAAGTTTGTGATTTAATCTCTGTCGTGCTTTTTGATTGTGTGTCCGCACTTTGTGCATTTCCATTTTTCAAAGACGTCTTCCTTAAATGAGAAGGGCACTAGAGCGCCTTCGTTGCATTGCGGGCATTCCGGGAAGATGCCGTTCTTTTTTTCTTCTGTCATTTTAGAGATTTGTGAGCAGGGTTAATAAAGTTTTAGTTCAACGAAATTTTTTGCTGAGGCAAAAAACTCTGCGCGAGATTAATTTTAGTTATTACCATCCCCCACCCGAAGGCACACTTAGATAACTATATAAATAAAGAGATTTTATTTTTCTTTATGGATTGGAAAGAGTTTCCCCTTTGGTTACGAGCCGGGATAATTGTAGGCTTAATTGGGTTAATTTCATCACTTCTTTTTCTATTTGGAGCATCAATGTTTAGTAGGGGTGATACTCGTGAACCTATTAAATGGTTGTTTGGACCATTTATAGCAATTAGTTTACCCGGACTCATAATTGTATTAATTCTGAGAATAATTAAATTTTGTTTACCTTTCTTATCAGCATGCCCTCCACCAAAAATTAATCGTTATTTAGGTTTCTTGATAGCATCAATTTTCAACCTTATATTTTATTTTTTTGTAGGAGCTTTAATTGTATTAATGACACAAAAAATAAAGGAGAAAAGAAAATGATCTTCAGAAGCCTACCTGCTTGGTTGAAGTGAGGGATAATCGGATTTAGTATATATTTGATCTTCATAATAATCTCAATCTTTTTAGCATTTACAATTGGATGGCTGGCTCTTTCTTTTCCTTTATTGCCTTTCTCATTTTTGGGTCCATTATTTAGAACATTCAGTATGCCCGGAACAATGGGCTTTGTAGTACCCTATCTATTTTGTCTTATACTATCTTTTTTGATAGGGATAATTGTCGGTTGGATAGTCGGAAAAATAAAATCTTAACACTCGTTAAAATCCACGGACTTTAGTCCGTGGTTGTTTTGCCGTGGATT
>CAYIAU010000046.1:0-5811 GCA_964361465.1 Candidatus Woesearchaeota archaeon | reverse complement strand
AAAAATAAAAACCTGATTATTTATCTCGCAACTGTAAAAAAAGGCTCAAAAAAACCGATTGCGGGCGTCCAATATCCGTGGTATAACTCATAATCCGGATAATCATCACTAAGTGCTGAAGATAAGTTTATAGTTAAAATAATTAAAATCAAAATTGAAATAAGTGAAATTCTCTTCATATTATTATTCAAACCCCCTCACTTTTTATAAACATTCTTATCCTGAACAACAATATCCCAAAATCATCTCAATTCCCTCCCGCCCAAAAACCTCTGCTTCCCCAAACCCCTTCCCTCAAGCCCAGAACCCCCCTATCCAAAAACCGCCCCGCACCTATTATTAACACAAGCACAGCTTCCCTGCCCGCAATCCAAAGTCCCGGGCGCACATTCCTGCGTGCAGATTACTCCAGTACAATCCGGCGCCGCCAAAGAATTAACGCAGGAAGAAGAATGACAACACGAAGCAGGCACGCAATCAGCATCACTCTCGCAAGACAATTCATTATCAACTTCATCATCAACGCTAAAAATAATCACAACACTAATAATTACCAAAACCAAAATAATTAAAGCAATAACAATACTCTTCCTCATCCTAAAACAAAGACAAACCATTATTTAATCTTATCTCTAAGAGAAACAATTTTATCGTCGTCAATCTAAACTCATCAATTCCAAGTAACAACAAAAATATTGTCTTGGAGTGTAACATTCTTTATATACAAAATGGAATAAAGCTTCTTATGTCTCAAAACAAAAAAGAGAACTCACTCTGGAATTACACCAAGATTAATTCTTTTCATATCACGATTAAAATTGAAAGGAGGTTATCAAAATGAAAACCTTATACGCAGCATTAGTATTAAGTTTGCTAATGGTTGCAGTAATACCAAGCGTTTTGGCTGTTGACACAGGAGTTGGAATCGGCATAGACATTGAGCCTGAAGAATTTCCACCTATGATTTGGCAGTGCGACCACAGAGTAGTCCTTGAAGACTGCGTTGAAGCTGGAAGAACAACAGATTGTTCTGATTCAGGCCATGGCGACGAGTTGGCTGAAAGATTGCACAACTATGCTTTTGAAGGAGAGCAAATCAAATGGAAAGTTCTAGTAATGGATAAAAACAAGATAGAACAAATCCAGGAGGTTGCAGTAACTCTCGGCTCAACACAAGGCACAGGAAACGACGTTGAAGTTGAATGTGCAAGAATTGAACCACACAGTGAAAGTATTGAAGAAAGCTGTAACGCAAGAATCGGCGAGGAAAGACTTCAGTTCTTTGACCCTAACACAATGGGATACTATAAATGTATCTTCACTGTTGAAACACCTGAATCAAACCAGGGAGAATACTATATAACAACAGAAGTAATCTCTGAAGACGGCGAAGCCACAATGGACGAAAACGAATTCTGGTTCTTGAACCCTATTGTAGGAATAACAGTTGATGGAACACCTGAATTCTTGAATGTTCGCCCAGGAAGCACAGCTTACTCAAACACAATTTTAGTAGGCAACGACGCTGAAGCTGGCTCAGGAGTTATGCTTGACATGTTTGTCTCAGGAACAGACTTCTACGACCCTGACTTTAGCGGAGCATTATGCCCTAGATCAAACAGACTAAAGCTTTCTCAAGACTTTAGAAGTCAGGCAAATCTCGGTCCAAACACAGTATTCGGATCACAGATGAATAATAGATGTGACATAGACGAATGGATTAATAATCCATCAGAAATCGGCAGAGACAACCACGACCACCTATGCTACTATGCAACAAGTGGAGCATACGGCACAGCAGACGGTCCAAGAGCAGATACAGAAGGATATGTCCCAATTGTCTACAGCGATCAGTTCACGCGCGATTTCTACAACGATGCAGAAATCATACAGAACGGATTATTCGGAGACTTGAACTTAGCAGGACCAGGAACACCTCCTCAAGAGTTCTACCATTCCGGTAATGTCTTGTCACCTGGCTCAGAAATAGCCTTGAACTTTAAGCTTGGATTACCAGAACCATGTGTTGGTAACTTCAACGACGGAAGTATTTACTTCTGGGGCGAAGCTATCTAAAGCTAAACTTAATTTTATTTTTAATTTTTTACCTTATTTTATTTACCCGAAAAGGGCAAAGAGAGAACATGAAGAATGAACTCAGAAAAAAAAATAATCACAGGAATAACTTTAATATTAGCCGCCGCCCTGCTCGTCCTAACAACCCTCCCTCAAGTCCAAGCCAACATTCTCTATTGTCTTAGTGACGGCGAAAAACTTCCTCCCAGCTGCTCTGGCTCCTCCTGTAAATATATCTGCTCCCTTTCCTCTGGCTCCGGCTTCTGTCAAGTTTGCACAACAAACAGCGGCTTCCCCGGCGTAAATCCATCATCCTGCTTCGGGCAAGTCTGTAATTTCCTAGGCGGTGAAGAAGAAACCGATTTAAATCCCCCAAACCTCACAATTCTCTCCCCGCTCAACTCAATAACATATAACGATAGAAGAATCATCTTTGACATAACCTCAGATGCCCCATCAAAAATAGAACACAAATCTCTCAATGACAACAACTGGAAAACTCTCTGCGACTCCTGCACTTCATACTCAAGACAAGTCCGTCTTGAAGAAGGCGCAAACGAAATAACTATTAGAGCAAAAAAGAAGTCAAATAACCTCGTGACAGAAATAACCCGTATTTTCTCTATAGACTCAAGAGCTCCTGACTTCATAAGCTCTCTCCCCAACAACAACGAATATGCAAACGGCGAATTCTCAGTTGAATACACAGAAGAAAATTTGAACAAAGTTGAGCTAAACTACAAAAAAACAGGTGAAACAAGCTGGAATATCCTGGAACTAACAGGATGCTCTTCTGGGCAAGGGGTGATGTGCTCAACTTCCCTAGATCTCTCCCAATACGAAAACAGCGAGCTTGAATATTTCTTCAACATCTGTGACAGCGCATCCTGCGACGCCGGCGACACAAAAAAAGTAAGAGTTGACTCCTCTCCCTTATCAATAGAATCATTCACAAAAAAAATTGAAGGGAGATATGCGACCTTCCACTTTGAAATAACAGAACCATTCTTCAAGTCAGTTGAATACATAGACTACTCAGACTCAAGACCCCGATGGAAAACTCTCTGCAATCACCTTGAGAACAACATCTGCGAAAAAAGAGTATCATTCAAGGACGGCGAACACGAGTTAGACTTCAAGATAAACGACGAGGCAGGCAACTCCATAGAACTCTCAACAACTTTCTTCATAGATTCAAAGGCCCCAAGAATAACAAGAACAGAGCCGACAAAAGGATTCATTGCAAGCCCATTTTACCTTGAATTCACAGAAGAAAATCCTTTGTCTTTAATATTAAATTACGGCAACTCAGAAAACAGCTTCCTATCAAGCCAAGTTGATATAAACAACAACTGCGTTTTAGACAGAAGCAAATACAAATGCACAACAGATGACATCTCTCTATCTCAATTTGACTCCCAAGAAATAAGCTACTGGTTTGAGCTGACAGACATTGCAAACCAATCAACTACTTCAAGAGAAAGAACCCTCGAGGTAGACACAACATTCCCAATAATCAACTCGCTCTCTCACGATGTGAAAAAAAGAAGTGTAACACTAGTCTTAGATATAACAGAACTCAACTTTGACGAGGCAACTTATCTTGACAATTCTGACTCAAGACCAAGAGAAAGAGTTCTCTGCTCAAGATTGAAAGACAACCTCTGCGTAAAAAGAATAACGCTTCGCGAAGGCGTTCATAATCTCAACATACAAGTCTTTGACGAAGCAGGCAACTCTGTCGGGCAGAGTTTACAAGTTGTTGTTTGATATATGCCTTGCACAGAAATTAAAGAGTATCATAGTATAGAAAATATTAGCAAGGATGTCATAAAATTTAGGATAATAAATAGATTAATTTATATAGATATTAAATCTCATCCCACTATTAAATTAGGGGTGATTAAATTGGTTGATACAGAAAACAACAGTTATTCTTCTTATGCTACACAACAGCCCAATAAAAAGAAACTGGTTTTCTAATTATCTGTGTAATCTTTATCATTTTGCTTACCCTTCTTATATTAAGAGAATTTTCACCTAAACAAAAAGCGAAATTAATTTAGCTAAGGAGAAACTCTCTGATGCTTCAAAGATATATGAGAAGCTTAAAGATATTGATTATAAAATAGAATCCAAATATCATCCTTCTGAAACGACCGTGATAAGAAGCCTCCCCTTAAAGGACTTAAATATAATAGAAAAGGAGGGAAGTGTAATCGTAGACCCCGATAAAATTGTTTTAGCTGAAAGTTCAAATCCCCAAACGAATAATTCTGCCTTTTTGGATCTTAGCATCTCAGCAGAGGAAGGTGACGAAGATATGTTAATTAAATTTAGATTTGTAAATAAAGGCGATGGTGATCAACTCGGGGTTTGGATAAATGATGAGATGGCTGCTGTTATAACTGGCAGTTCAGCTGGTAATGAGTCAAGGTTTACTAATTTTGGTTTTGGGGGAAATAGTACTCAACTAGTCACGTTTGCATTACATGCCTACGGGGAAGTCAACTCAAAAGTTGAAATTAATAATATAACAATTGCTTCTATTAGCCCCGAGTTATTCTCTGAACTAAAAAAAGCCTATGAAGATTTTAAAGATTCTAAACCTTTAAAAGACTTCAAAATAGAAAAAAATCCAACAAACGAACCTCTTAAAATTGTTAATGTCACAAAACCTTCGGCTTTAACCCCGCACTAAAGTGCGGGGCTTGTTCGTGGTTTTGTGACCACCGAGAAAATCCACGGCAAAACAACCACGGACTAAAGTCCGTGGATTTTAACGAGTGTTAAGTATTCCAGACTATCCAGTAGGACCATTTGAAGGATTTCTGGGTGCTGAAGAGGCATTGAACATAGCAGAACAGACATATAATGAATCAAAGTATCAGGAAGCTTACGCATATGCTTATTATTCGCGAATTATAACTGAAAAAGTTGTCCTGAATTGGAAATAACAAAATGGAATTAACAAGGTTATAACTATCCAATAGGCTATTAAGCCATAACTCATTTTGTCCGCCCATCCCTCACGATAGAATTTTTCCAAATAAACTAAAGCCGTATTCCAAGAAACTCAAGCATCCTTTGCTACTCGTGCAGTGGCTATAGTGTCACCACTATAATTCAATGCTTTAAGCTTATATACATTTGAACATTATCAAGGCTAGCAAATTGAAAGGAGGTTTACAAATAGGACGATGAAGAAATTACTTATTTCTCTGGTGATCGCAAGTGCTCTAATTATTAGTGTTGTTGGAGTTATTGCAGAAGATGAAATTCAGGACATTAACGCCAATGTTACCGATGTAATCGATATCTCTGTTAATTCCCTGGACTATGGGAATGTTATGCCAAACAGCTTCTCAGACGACGATTCAATGATTACAGTTGAGCCAAACAACAATGTTCCCCTTACAATTGAAATAGCTGTTTCAGATGCAGGGATTGGCAGCTTGTTCCACCACATAAAATTTGATTTGAACGGCAACGGCCTTGACGACGATTCTGAAATAGGAGCAAGCCCACTGACTAAAGATTTGGCTGATGTCACCGGAACTACCACAATTCCAACAAGGCTGATGGTTCCAGAAGGATTTGCACCAGGACCAAACTCAGGACAGATTATTTACACAGCAATGAAAGATATCACTCCTTAAAATGAAATTATTTTTCTTATTCTTTTTGTTTATGATTTTTCTTAGCGCTGGCTTTTCAAGCGCTCTCTCAATAAGC
>CAYIAU010000045.1:0-5847 GCA_964361465.1 Candidatus Woesearchaeota archaeon | reverse complement strand
AGATTTGCAATCAATTTGTTTATGTAAATGCAAATCTTGATGTAGCAACTGACAAGATGAGGAAATACTTAAGTCAGTTGCTATAAAGCTTAAATATCATTTTCTCTGATTTTATTAGGAAAGAAAAATTTAAAGAGTATGAGCCCATTATAAAGGAGGAGTTAAGATGAAACCGATTAGTGATATGGACTATGTTGAGTTTTATGCTCAAAAGCTTAAAGATAATAATTTGTATTTTAAGAAACAGAAGGAACTAATAGAAAGTCAAATGAAGGCGAGCAGGGAAATATTTAGGAATGGATTTGGGAAGGGTAAAGTATTTAGGATTAATGCGAGAGAATATCTGAAGAAGTTGGGAGCATTGAAAGAGAAGAGTTAAAGTTATAAATAATGATATACTAAGGTTAAGATGAACAAAAGAGGGCAAGTGGTTATTTTCGTGATTGTCGCGATTGCGATTGTCGGAGTTTTGGCTGCGGTTTTTTTATTTCCGAGGGTTAGGGAGGGAGTTACAGGGACAGAGTTCTCGCCTAATTCTTTTCTTAGTGATTGCGTTGCGCCAGAAGTTGAGAGGGGCGTTTCGCTATTGGCTATGCAGGGAGGATATGCAGAACCAGAAGGATTTATCTTGAATGACGGAGTGAAGATAAAATATTTGTGCTATAGTGCGAAGAACTATGAGCCGTGTGCGGTTCAGCAGCCGATGATAAAGAATAATTTTGAGGCAGAGCTGGGGAGGATTGTGACGCCTGCTGCAGAGCAGTGTGTTAGGAATTTGAAATCGGAATATGAGAAGAGAGGATATAGTGTTTCTGCTTCTGCTGTTGATACACAACTTTCAATAATTCCCGGGAAGATAAGAGTTGATTTTTTGGCGCCGATGACAATTACAAGGGATAGCACAGAAACATTCAGGGGCTTTGACGTTGAATTGAAGAGTGAAATGTATGACTTGTTGATGACGAGCCAGAGCATTGTTGATTTTGAGTCTGAGTTCGGAGATTCAGAGACGACGCTTTATTTGCAGTATTATCCTGACTTGAAGATTGATAAAACTAAGTTGGATGATGGAAGCACAATATATAAATTGAGCAATGTTGTTACTAAAGAGGAATTTACTTTTGCTTCAAGGAGTGTTGCTTGGCCTGCGGGGTATGGACTATGATAATTGATAAAAGAGTTTGGATTGGAATGTTTTTTTTAGTTTTAGTTGGGGCTTTTGTCTTGGCGGCGGAAAATCCGAATGCGCAAGTTGGGCAGTTGGAGGCGACGGTTTGCTGTGAGAAGACGAACACTGGATTATTCTGCCAGGATGTGCCTGCTTCTGAATGCGCGAGTGATGCACGGCAGATTCTAACCTCTTGCAGTTCAACGAGTTTTTGCAAGCAGGGATTTTGCTATGATTCGATAGAGGGCACTTGCGCGGACAACACGCCACAACTTGTTTGCAATGAAAACGGCGGGACTTGGAGCGAGAACGAGCCGGCGCAGTGCAACTTGGGATGCTGTGTTTTGGGAGACCAAGCGGCATTTGTGACTTTAGTCAGATGCAAGAGATTGAGCTCATTTCTCGGATTGAAGACGAATTACGACAAGGGGATAACAGATGAAGTTCAATGCGTCTTGAGTGTTCAGAATCAGGAGAAAGGAGCGTGTGTTTTTGATTTTGAATTTGAGAAGACTTGCAAATTCACGACAAGGGCTGAGTGCGACGCAGGGCTTGGAGGAGACGATGTTGCTGGATTGAACGGGGAATTTTTTGAGGGCAAGCTTTGCTCTGATGAGGAGCTGGGGACTAACTGCGGGCCGACAAAACAAACTACTTGCCTCGCTGGAAAAGATGAAGTTTATTTTGTGGATTCATGTGGTAACCCGGGAAATATTTATGACGCTTCTAAAGTGAATGACAAGAGTTATTGGAGCAATGTAATTGAGAAAAGTAGAAGTTGCAATCCAAACAGCGAGAACGCAAATTCAAGAAGTTGTGGGAACTGCAATTATCTTTTGGGGAGCTTCTGCAGGGAAGGGGGAAGTGCAACTTACGGAGATTTTGTATGCGCTGACCTGAACTGCAAATCAACGAGCAATGGGAAATCTTACAGGCACGGAGAGAGCTGGTGTGTTTATGACGACGAGGGGAAAACTGGAGAGGGGAAGAACGCTGTGGGAAGCAGGTTTTACAAACACATTTGCATAAACGGAGAAGAAGTTCTTGAGCAGTGCGCAGAGTTCAGGCAGGAGGAGTGCATAGAAGACAAGGTTGAGACTTCTTTAGGAGACTTTTCTCAAGCGGCGTGCCGAGTTAATCGCTGGCAGGACTGCATTGCGCAAAGTGACAAGCTTGACTGCGAGAATACTGACAAGAGAGATTGCGTTTGGGAGGCAGGAAGATTTTACGTCGGGTTTACTAATAGGAGCAGTGGAGGAGTTTGCCTGCCAAAAAATCCGCCGGGATTGCAGTTCTGGCAGAGTCAGGAGACAAAAAGCATTTGCGAGCAGGGAAATTCTGCCTGCGTCGTGACATTTGAGAAGAAGTTAATTGGGGGAGAAGATTGCGTTGATAATTGCGAGTGCTTGACGCCTGAGTGGGAGAAGAGACACGCAGAGCTTTGCTCTGCTATTGGAGATTGCGGACCTAATGTTAATTGGATTGGAGACATTGGATTTAGAGAAGGTTATGAGAAGAAGATTGGGAAGAAGTGATTTTACTACTTTAGCTGATGAAAACTCGCTTGGAAATTTATATAAACCTATTTAGCTGTTGAGATTGATGATGAACGGAAGAGTTTTCCTTGTGCTGGTTGTTTTGTTTATGATTAGTGTTAATTCTTTTTTTATTATTTATTTTAATTATTTTGAGGGCGAAGAAATTGGTTCTGAAGTAATGAGCAAGAAAGGAGAGAGTTTTGGAGATGCTGGAGATTTTAGAGAGGTTCTTAAGATTGATTCTGAGAGAGATTCTGATAAGATAGTTAGAGAGATAAAGAGCTATTCTGAAAGAAAAAGCAAGTCAAGTTCTGGCGGTGGGAGTTCAGACGAGGCTTCTAAGGAGAAGGAAGAGTTAATTGAATTTGAGAATATCTCTTCTCAAAAAGAGTTAGAGGACAGATTATTTTCAGGCGGAATTACTTTTGAGAAGAATGAATTGGGAGAGATAGTTGAGTCAAACACGCAGGATAAAATTACCGAGAGAAATGGGGAACTTTTCATTGAGAGAGATGGCGAGGAGTTTGCTCTTGCTTCTTCTACGACGTTAATAAGATTTAGTCCTGCACTTCCCTCTGAGGTTTGCTTAGGGGAAACAAGAAACATAATTATTGAGGGGACTTTGCTTGTGGCTAATACGGTTGAATGCGTGTTTCCTGGGCCTAGTCCATATACTATGACCTTTCAATTAATAGAGGCTGATGCTTTGTCTTCTGATGATGTTATCAGAGAAGAGACAAGAACTGTTTATTATGACTGCTATGGTTTGGAAGATTTAGAATTTGATTATAGTTTTACATTTACCAATGTTAATTTAGGACAGGAGTTTGGAGGGGCGGAGGACTTTGATAGGATAGAAGTTTTTGCGACTGCAGAGTCTGTTGATGAATATCTTTCTCCTGCATTTGTTTCAACTAATGCTTTTGATGTTGATAAGAAAGAGAATTGTGCTCAATGCACTTCTGGAGCTTGCTGTAATAACGGGAACTTCAGGCCGAGCAGTTATGTTTGTGATGCTCAGATTTCTGGAAGCTATCAAAATAGATGCGGTAATAATTGTATTAATGGAGAGATTCAGGAGAGATTTCAAAAAAGATATTGCTCTGGAAGTTCTAGTTCTTGTAACGGAGCGACAGAGTTGGTTGAGAGAACTTTGACAAGTTGCGGCTCTAATTATTGCTCTGGACCGACAAATTGGCAGTCTAATGTGAATCCGTTTTGTGAAACTCCGCAATGCACTTCTGGGGCTTGCTGTGATGCGAGCTGTGGAGTTTATTCTTATAAGTCAAGTAATGTGCAATGCGATGCTTGGCAAGAGCTTTCTTGTCCTTGGGGAACAAATCTTGGAGACGATGTTGGATATAGGACAAATGTTAAATATTGCTCTGGAAGTTCAAGTGCTTGCAACGGAAATGTTGTGAATGGGCCGTGGTTTGTCGCTGATTCCTGCTCTATAAATGAAGTTTGCGTTCCGGGCAATTCTCAATGTCAAGAAGGTTGTGTTAGTCATGCTTCGTTCTCTTGCTATAATCGCGATGTATATTGGTATAGCTCTTGCAACGAGAGAGAGGACAAAAAACAAGAATGTGGAGACTCCGGCTTTATAGGGGGGAATTATTGTTTTGACAATGATGTTTATAGAGACTGGATTGAGAGGGGTTGCAGTGGGGCAGCGTGTTTTGAGAACACGGAAAAAATAAAACAAAATGAGTGCGGGGCGTTGGGGTGTTCAAATGGGGCGTGCAATGTTGAAATAGAATGCAACGCTGATAGTGATTGTGGGACAAATGGATTTTTAGGTAATGATTTCTGTTTAAATGATGACGTTTATGATACTTACAGAACATTCACTTGTAATAATCCTGGCGCTTCAAATTCTTATTGCGTTCCTGGAGATGGTGTGATAAAAAAACAGGAGTGCGGAGGTGATAGTTGTAGCGATTTTGCAGGCAATTATTGCAAAGAAGGAGATGTTTATCATGCTAGATGGTGCTCTGATAGGGGGTGCTCTGGAAATTCTTGTTTTGAAAATGGTTATACTGAAGAAGAGAAAGTGCAGGAGTGCGGGGCTTTGGGATGTAATAACGGACAATGTTTAACTTGTTTTAATGAGTGTTCTGCTAATGGAGTTATGGAGTGTTATGCAGACGGAATGAGAACTTGTGGAAATTTTGATGGAGACTCTTGTTTGGAGTGGGGAAATGAAGTCTCGTGTCCTGCTGGAGAAGTGTGTGATATTGGACCTCCTGTGCAGTGTGTTGAGGATTGTGCCAACCATGACCATGCATTATGTTATAATGATGATATTTATTGGTATGATTCATGTGGAAATAGAGAAGAGAAGAAATATGAGTGTGCTGCTGCAGGATGTAATTTTAATGAAGCGGAGGCAGTTGGAAGTCTTTGTAAAGTAGAGTGTGAGAACGATAATGATTGTGGGAACGGGGAGTTTTGTTTTTTTGAAGAGGGGAATTCCTGTGGGGTGAATGGTGTTTGCGCCGAAGTGGAGAATCTTGAATTTTTGTGTGAGAATATTGATTATAAGAATATAAACCAGCCCGCCTGCGGATGTGATGGAGCGAATTATCAGAATGGTTGTTTTGCTTATGTTCAGGGAGTGTCTATTAATTATTCTGGGCAATGTGTTGTTGAAATAGAGTGTGGCCAAAATAGCGATTGCGGGATTGATGGTTTTATCAATACAGAAATTTGCTCGCAGGATGATGTTAAACAAACTTATCGGGCATACACCTGCAACAATCCTGGAACGCCGAGCGCATCCTGCTCTTTTAGCGACAGCTTGCAAGTAAAGCAGGATTGCGGCGTTGATGGATGTGGAAACTTCGGAGCTGGTTTCTGCGAGAACGGAGATGTTTATCGCCAAAGAACTTGCAACGACAGAGGATGTGCTGGCAATGCTTGTTTTAATAATGCTAACGTGGAAAAAGAAAAAGTTGCGGAGTGTGGGAATCTTGGATGTTCAAACGGGCAGTGCCTTACTTGCGTGAATGAGTGTAGCGCTGGCGCGAGGCAGTGTTCTGGGAACAATGCGCAAAGTTGCGGGAATTACGACGCTGACTCGTGTTTAGAATGGGGAGGAGATGTTTCCTGTCAGTATGGTTGCAGTTCTGGGCTCTGCAA